>JANLSI010000197.1:0-2105 GCA_031362345.1 Pseudomonadota bacterium | reverse complement strand
GACCGTAGTGGTGCAATCGCGCCTGGTTGGCATGGATCCCTCGATCGACGAAGCGGCGATGGATCTCGGCGCGCGGCCGGCCAAAGTCTTTCTAGTCATTACGCTGCCCCTGATTGCGCCGGCCCTGGTCTCAGGCTGGTTGCTGGCCTTCACTTTGTCGCTCGACGATTTGGTGGTGTCGAGCTTTGTCTCAGGGCCCGGCGCGAGCACCCTGCCGATGGTGATCTATTCCAAGGGACGGCTGGGTCTATCGCCCGAGATCAATGCACTTGGAACATTGCTGATTACGGTCGTCGCCATCGCCATGATTGCAGCGGGCCTGCTCATGTCCCACCAGGAACGGCTACGGGTCCGCGATGCGCAGCTGGCGGTGGGGGCGAAGGATTGAGGGCGGCGGCCCGTTCCTAGCCTGCACGCGCGCAATCCGCGCCGACTCGAATTGCGCTTGCGCGTGACTACGGGCGATGATGGCCGGCCATGATGTTGGCATTGCCGCAACGAGGACCGTTCCTATGAGCACCGGCTCCCATCCGGATCACGCCCGCGAATTTCTCGCCCGTCATGCCGATCTGCGCCATATCCAACTGATGCTGACCGATCTCAATGGCGTGCTGCGCGGTAAATCGGTGCGACGTCACGAACTCGAACGCATCTACACCGAAGGCTTACCGCTACCCAGTTCCATCGCCGCCCTGACCGCCGACGGCGACGATGCGGAGAAGACCGGGCTGTTATGGGAGATCGGCGACATGGACTGCCTGGCCTGGCCGCTGCCGGGCACACTGGTGCTGACACCGTGGTTGGCGGCGCCGACTGCGCAGGTGCTGATGATGTTTGATCCGGTACTGGGTGCGCCGGCGGCCGAGGCCGACCCACGGCTCGCCGCTGCGCGCATGATCGAAAAACTCAAGACCGACGGCTACACGGTGGTGATGGCGGTCGAGTTGGAGTTCTATCTGCTCGATGCCGAGGCCGCACGCCAGGGCACGCCGCGCGCCGCCACCCTGCGCGGTAAGCACCCCCATGTTTACAGTGTCGAGGAAGTCGAATCCCGCGCGGCTTTTCTCGATGACCTCTACGCCTGCTGCGAGGCTCAGGGCCTATCGCTGTCGACCACGATTTCGGAATTCGGTCCGGGCCAGTTCGAGATCACGTTGACACACCGCGACGACGCATTGCGCGCACTCGACGAAGGCGTGATGTACAAACGGGCGGTCAAGGGTGTCGCTCAGCGCCATGGCATGCTGGCCTCGTTCATGGCCAAGCCCTTCGCCGTGCTGCCGGGCTCGGGCCTGCATCTGCATCTGAGCCTGAACGACACCAACGGCAACAACGTATTTGCCAGCGAAGCGGCCGATGGTAACGAGCTATTGAAGCATGCCATCGGGGGCATGGCCGACACCGCCGCCGACATGATGGCCTTGTTTGCGCCCTTCGGTAATTCCTACCGCCGCTATCGCGCCTACAACTGCGCGCCGCTGGTGGCGAGCTGGGGCGTCAACAACCGCACGGTGTCCCTGCGTATTCCGACTGGACCGGCCAGCTCGCGTCATGTCGAACATCGCATCTGCGGCGCCGATGCGAATCCGTACGCCGCGGCGGCGGCGATCCTGGCCGGCGTGCACCACGGTCTGGCCAAGCGCATCGATCCCGGCCCGCCGGTGACGGGCGACGGCTATCTCGAGACGGCTTCCGCCACCCTGCCCCAACACTGGCAGGCGGCCATCGACCGTTTCGCCGCCTCGACACTCGCGCGGGATTATTTCGGCCCACGTTTCGTCGAGGTCTATTGCGCCATCAAGCGCACCGAAAGCAATCGCTATTTCGGTGAGATTCCGCAACAGGACTACGACTGGTATCTGCACACGCTGTAGCGCCGCAGACCGTCACCCTCTTAGCGATGAGCACGACCCCCTCGCCCCTAGAACCGTCGCCGGCAATGCCGATGCGGCGTATCGGCATCCTCGTGTGCGACGAAGTCTCGGCGCCGCTGAGCGAGATCCACGGTCAGTATGCGGAGATGTTCACGCGACTGTTGGCGGGCACGGGGCTGCGCTTGGAACTCGTCTGCTATCGCGTCTATGCCGACGAGTTCCCGCCCACGG
>JANLSI010000201.1:0-10196 GCA_031362345.1 Pseudomonadota bacterium | reverse complement strand
CAGGCTGCGCCGCGCCGCAGGCGTTCGAGATCCGCATGGGTATCGACGCCGATGCCGCAAGGCTCAAGCGCGTCGGCTACCATCACCCGCGCGCCAAAGGCTAGCGCGCGCAACTGCTCCAGACCTTCCATCTGCTCGAGTTCACCCGGCGCGCTCGCGACGAAGCGTGCGAGAAAGCCGACCCGATAGGCATAGATGCCGACATGCCGCCGATACAATTCAATGTGCGCCGTGGCGCGACCGCCGGCGGCGAATTCGTCGCGGCTCCAGGGGATCGTCGCGCGACTGAAATAGAGCGCGCGCTGCTGCTGGTCACGCACCACCTTAACCACATTCGGATCGAACAACTGCGCTGGCGCCAACGGCTCGCAGACCGTGGCGACATCACAGGTCGCCTCCTCGGCGAGCAGCGCAACCTGACGGATGACGGCGGCTGGCATGCGCGGCTCATCACCCTGTAGGTTCACAATCACCAGCTCGTCCGCCTCGCCACGTGCGCGTGCGGCAGCCGCGATGCGATCGGTGCCTGAAGGCAGTGCCGGCGAAGTCATAGAGACTGTCGCGCCAAAATCGCGCGCCACCGTCGCGATGCGCTCGTCGTCGGTCGCAATCACGACCTCGGCGGCGCCGCTCGCCATGGCGCGTTCGAACACGTGTTGGATGAGCGGCTTGTTATCGATCTCGAGCAATGGCTTGCCAGGCAGGCGTGTAGCACCGTAGCGCGCCGGAATGTAGACCTTGAAGGTCATGCCGACAGGCGTGCCACTTCCTCGTCCGAGAGTTCGCGCGCCTCATCCTCAAGCATGACCGGAATACCGTCGCGAATGGGGTAGGCCAGACGCGCGGACTTGGAGATCAACTCAAGTTTGTCGCGATCGTAGATCAACGGGCCCTTAGTCAGCGGACAGACCAGCAAGTCAAGCAATTTTTTGTCCATCGAATACCTCTTGTAATAAGGTCTTGAAGCGTCGTTCGAAAACGTCTGGCAGTTCGACTTCGATCGGCACATACCATAGTCGCAGATCGGCGAAATGCTCGCATTTGACCGCGTCTTTCTCGGTCATGAGAACCGCGTGATGGTCGCCAAAGGCGAGGTCTTCACGTGTGAAAAAATGATGATCGGCGAAGACGTGCTGAGTGATGCGTAAGCCATGGCGTTTGAGCAGTTCGAAGAAACTGCCAGGATTACCGATTGCGGCGACGGCGTGCACGGTTTGGTCGGCGAACTCGGCCAGCGCCACGCTTTCACCTGCGTTACCGACACGATGGGCACGCGCGGCCAGATAGCGCATGGCGAATTCCCCGCGCGCGGCCAGACCGTTGGTGACCATCAGATCGATGCTCTCCAGTCGCGCTGCCGGCTCGCGCAGCGGCCCGGCCGGCAGACAGCTGCCATTGCCGTAGCGGCGGACACCATCAAGCAGCGCAATTTCAATGTCACGCGCCAATGCGTAGTGCTGCAGTCCATCATCACAGACGATGATGTCGACACCCGCGTGCTTGAGCAGCGCGGCGATGTCGGCGCTGCGCTGCGGACCGACCGCGACCGGCAAACCGCTGCGGCGCGCCAGCAACACCCCCTCGTCGCCGACCGCCACCGGGTCGCTGTCGGCGCGCACCTGCTGCGGCCAGTGGCGCGCCGCACCGCGATAGCCGCGCGCGACGATGCCAGGTTTGAAGCCGTACTCTTGCAGCTTGCGCGCGATCCAGATCACCAGTGGCGTCTTGCCCGTACCTCCGACCGTAATATTACCCACCACGATCACCGGCACCGGTGCGCGATAGACGTTCAACAGGCGCGCTTGGTAGACCCCACGGCGCAGCGCGACGACAGCGCGATAGAGCCAGCTGCAAGGCATGAGCAGCAGGCGCGCCGGGTGCCTGCCATACCAGATGTCATCGAGCAGGTTGCGCAGCGTTTCGTTCATGGACACGCCACCAGCGCAGCAAGCATGACCCTCATTGGTCGGCGCGCACGCGCGTCGGGAAAGTGATCTTATACAGCCCGGCCTGGCGTGCAGCGTCCATCACGTCGATGACCGCCTGGTAGCTGGCGGCGGCATCGGCGCTGATGATCACGACCGGCTCGGCACCGCTCTTGCGCGCGGCGTTTAATGCCCGGCGCAGCGTGTTGATCTGGGTATTGAGCAATGCCTGGTTGTTGACGAACACATTGCCCTGATGATCGATGGCGATGTCGATTTTGTCGGCCGGCTCGCTCGGTACCTCCTTGCTCGCCTGCGGCAAGGTCAATTCCATCTTCGATTCACTGACAAAGGAGGTCGAGACCATGTAAAAAATCAGCAGCACCAGCACGACATCGATTAAGGGCGTGACGTTGAGTTCAAAATCTTCGCGGCGCGGCGCGCGGAAATTCACGCCTTGAGTCCCGCATTGGCGCGCCGATCACCATGCAGTGCCTCCACCAGCTTGAGCGCCTCGCCTTCCATACCGACCACGAAACCTTCAATGCGACGGTTGAAGTAACGGTAGAAAACCAAGGCCGGGATGGCGACAACAAGGCCACTGGCGGTAGTGATCAAGGCCTCGGCGATGCCACCCGCCAGGATCGACGGGTCGCTCACGCCCTGCTTGGTGACCGCCGAGAAGATCCGAATCATGCCGAGCACCGTGCCAAGCAGACCGAGTAGCGGTCCGATCGAGGCAATCGTGCCGAGCACGTTGATGTAGCGACCGAGTTCGAATACCACATGGCGCCCGACCTCTTCGATACCCTCCTTCATGCTGTCGCGGTCGCGATGGCGGTTGGCAAGCCCGGCGGCCAGCACGCGGCCCAAGGGCGAGCCGGCCTTGAGTGTCTGCACGCGACGCTCATCCAAGGTGCCGGCCTGCGCCCACTGCCAAACCTGGGCCACCAGATTGTCCGGCACCACGCGCTTTTTCTGCAGGGTCCAGAATCGCTCGATCACGATTGCCAGCGCCACGATTGAACAGCTCAGCAACGGCAGCATCACGATGCCGCCGGCAATCACCATTTCTAACACGAGTCGAAGTTCTCCTGAAAAGTGTCGGGCCCGCGAGCGGGCAGCGGCAGACATTAGCAAACCACGCGTTGCCTCGAAAGTGGCGGCGCGAAGCTGAGCCTCACGGCAGGCGCTGTCGCCACCATCCCCACTGCGCGACGCGATAACGCTCGACACGCAGTCCGCGCCGTGCGACATCGACGCTGACCGCGCCACTGGTGGCGCTATTCATGACCGCCGCGCCGCCCGCACGGTAACGCGCTACTACCGCCGCGTGGGGCAACTGGTAGCGGTTATGCAGGCCGGCGCCGATCAGCGCCACACGCGGATGCACCGCCTGCACGAAGGCAGCGCTCGAGGAAGACGCGCTGCCGTGATGGGGTACGCTCACCACCTCAGCGGCCAGCGCGGCGGAGTCGCGCGCGAGCAGCGCACGCTCGACACCCAGCTCGATATCGCCGCTCAACAGCCCGCGGCCATAGGCACCACGCACCGCCAGCACGCACGACCGATCGTTGCGCTTGACGAAGGATTCACCGACACCCGGATGCAGAATCTCGAATGTCACGCCATCGACCTGCCAGCGCAGCGGTGCGCGACAGGGGCGCGTCGCCACCCCGCGCGGCACCCGCAGCGATTCGCTGCTGAGCACACGGGTGACCGCCACCCGCGTCAGTATCGACGCCGCGCCACCGACATGATCGAGATCGGCGTGACTGATCAAAAGTTCGTCGAGACGTGCCACACCGAGCGCATGCAGCGCCGGCACCACCACCCGCTCGCCGGCATCGCCGCCCTCCCACCAACGCGATCCGCTGTCGTAAAGCAGCGCATGCCCGCGCGTTCGCACCAGCACCGCGAGACCCTGGCCAACATCGAGCAGCGTGACACGGAACTCGCCATGCAGCAGCGGACGTTCACGCGGCAGCGCGATGACCGCCAGCAACAGCACACCGAGCGCGCGTCCTGGCACAGCGCGCGGCAAGGCCAGCAATAGCAGTGCGCCACTCACGAGGGCCGCACCGGCGAGACCGAGCTCATGGTGCAGCACTAGGGTTGGCGCGCCTGCCATCCACCCCAACAGTTGTTCGAGTGGCGCCCACAAGCGTGCCGCGCAGTCCCACAACAGGGCTGCCGCCATCGGTGCCCAGGCCGCGCATAGCATGCCGAGCAGCACCAAGGGCACGACGAATACATTGGTCCACGGCACCGCCAGCAGATTCGCCAAGGGCGCGCACCACGGCACTTCGCCGAATAGCACCGCTGACAGTGGCGCGAGCGCGAAGGCCATCACCACATGGGTGCGCCACGCCAGGCGCAAGGGGTGCACACGCTCGCGGACACCGGCCAGCGCGATGAGCACTGCGACCGCGCCAAACGACAGCCACAAGCCGCTGCCCAGCAGACACAGCGGATCCCAGACAACCAAGGCCACCAGGCTCGCCAGAAAGCTATCCCAACTGAGCGCGCGACGGCCGCCCAGCGCCGCCGCTGCGGCAAAGCCGACCATCACCGCTGCGCGTACCGAGGGCAGTCCGGCGCCAGCCACCAAGGTATAACTCCATGCCGCGAGTGCGCTGGCGATCCACGCCGCGCGCAATACCAGGTAGTCCTGCCGCCACGCCCACAACAGACCCAGCAACCAACGACACAGCACGAAACACCAACCCGCCGCGAGCGTGATCTGCAGGCCCGAGATCGCAAGGAGATGCGCCGTGCCGGTACGCCGCATGACATCCCATTGGGCCGGCGTCAGCGCGCTGCGATCGTCAACCGCCAAGGCCTTGATGGCGGCCGTGGCAGCGCGCTCGACGACGGCGTGCTCGATGCCGCGCGCGAGCCAGGCCCGCAGACCATCGAGTTCGCGACGGGTCGCAATACGCGCGCAATGATTGCCGGGATGAGCGATAACATAGCCGCTCGCGCCGAGATGTCGGACCAGCGCCGCGCGTTCGACATCGATGCCACCCGGATTGGCCAGACCATGGGGCCGACGCAGGCGCACGTGCAGCTCACACCAATCACCCAGACGCGGCGCACGCGGCGCGGCGCGCCACGAAACGCGCATCCGCGCAGGCAAGGCGGTCGCCGCGGTGCCACGTGCCTCGCTGTCGACGAGTTCGAATACATAACCGCTCTCGCGCGGCATAGGAAAGCTCGCCACGCGTGCGCCTATCACCTGGCTGTCATCCTCGCGCGCCAACGGCAGCAGCTCGCGCTCGGCCGCATCGATCGCACAACCGGCCCACGCATAGCCACACAGCAGGAACGAAAGCGGTCGCAAGACACGTACGCGCAAACACCCAGGAATGCCCGCCAGCGCGCACAGTGCAACAGCGAGTGTCGGCCCTGACAACAGGCCGCACAGCGTACCGATTACGAATAGAAGGCCGGCAAGTCGCATTCGTCATCCATGACAAAAGGTCGCGCTTGGGAGCTGCTGAGTGTAACCCATTTGACCTTTGCGCGCGGCGCGTCGAACATGGCAAGGCAGTGCACGCGCAGCACCCTCGACCTATCAGCGCGTCAGAGCAATAGCCACAGCATGAGTCCCAAACAGAAACTGCAACGCTATTTCAGCAATCGCGATGCGATCCTGAATTCGCGCGTCGGCGGTTGGCTGGGTGCGCATCTGCACGATCCGGAGATCTGGCATTTCGGACGCCGCGCGGTGGCGGGCGGCGTCGGCCTGGGCTTTTTTCTGGCCTTCGTGCCACTGCCCATGCACATGCTGATCGCGGTGCTGCTGGCCCTGGTGTGCCGCACTAATCTGCCGGTCACAGTGGCAGCGGTATGGATTGCCAATCCGATCACCGTGGCGCCGATGTTCATGTTCGCGCTCAAGGTCGGCGGGCTGGTCACCGCCCATGAAGTGCAATTCAGCGAACTGCACTTCGACGCGAGTTGGGCCAATGTAAGCGCGCTGTTCACGCAGCTGTGGCTGCCGCTGGTGGTGGGTTGCCTGCTGTGCGGCCTGAGCGCCGGCGCCATCGGCAATTTCTCAGTACGCTGGCTGTGGCGCCTGCACCTGCTTTATCGCCGCCGCCAGCGTCGCCAGCGGCGGCGCGTGCTGCCTATGCCGGGTCCGTGAGGAACAAGCGTCCTTCTTCCAGACGCAAGCGGCGCTGCATGCGTGCGGCGATGCGTTCGTCATGGGTAACCACCACCACCGCCGCGTTCTGATCACGACACAGTTCAAGCAACAGATCGCAAGCTAGCGCGGCGTTGCGTGCATCGAGATTGCCGGTCGGCTCGTCGGCCAGCAGACAGCGTGGCACACCGACCAGCGCACGCGCGATGGCGACACGCTGACGCTCGCCGCCAGACAATTCGGCCGGACGATGTTCGACCCGATGGCCAAGCCCGATGCGCTCCAGCATCAGCCGCGCCACGCGCGCGGCCTCCGGCGCTGGACGACGCCCGATCAAAAGCGGCCTGGCCACGTTTTCAAGCGCGGAGAACTCCGGCAGCAGATGATGAAACTGATAGACGAAACCGAGCTTGTCGTTGCGCAGCCGCGCGCGTTCGCGCTCGCCGGCGCGCGCCAGATCTGCGCCACACAACAGCACGCTGCCGGCGTCAGGCGTATCGAGGCCGCCGAGCAGGTGTAACAGCGTGCTCTTGCCCGAGCCCGAGGCGCCGGTGATGGCCAGTGTCTCGCCGGCCGCGACCGTCAGGTCGATACCGCGCAGCACATCGACCACGCTCGCGCCGTCGTCAAAGCGACGGCCGACGCCACGACAATCGATCACCGGTTCAGTCATGGCGCAGCCCTTCGCTGAGGTTGGTGGTGGCCGCCAGCCACGCGGGATAGAGCGGCGCGGCGAGACTCAGCAAGGCAGCCAGTACGGTGGTCACAACGAAATCACTGCCGCGCAGTTCCGAGGGAATGTTGCTGATGTAGTAGACCTCCGGCGACAACACCTTGAAGCCGAACAGCTGCTCGACGCCAGCGACCAGCACAGCGATGTTGGCCGCCAGCAGCGCACCACAGGCGACACCCAAAATTACGCCGATGGCGCCGGTCACGCCGCCCTGCACCAGAAATATCCACATGATGTCGCGCCGTGGCAGCCCGAGCGAGCCGAGCATGGCGATATCAGCGCGCTTGTCGGTGACCGCCACCACCAGAATCGACACCACGTTGAAAGCGGCGATGCCGATGGCGAGCGCGAGGATGACAAACATCACCGTCTTTTCGATGCGCAGCGCGCGGAATAGATTCTGATGGGTGTCGGTCCAGTCACGAATGTCGTCGCCGCCCGCCGCGCGACCGAGGGTCAACGCCAACGCGCGTTTGATGGCGCTGGCCTGGCCGGCGTCCCGCAGTTTGACGCGCACACCGTCGATAGCATCGCCGCTGCGGAACAGGCGCTGGGCATCGGCGAGATTGATCAACACCAGGCCGGCGTCGTATTCCTGTAGGCCGAATTCGAACACGCCGGTGATGACGAAACGCTTGAGACGCGGCACCAGCCCGGCGGGTGTGACACTGGGCTGGGGCGTAATCAGCGTTAGCCGGTCACCCCGCACTACACCCAAGGACTGCGCCAGTTCGCGACCGATCACCACGCCGAACGGCGTGCGATCGAGATCCGCCAAGGTGCCCGCCTTGAGATGGGATTCGAGTTGCGTAACGCCGAGCTCGCGCGCGGCGTCTATACCGCGCACTTCCACCGCGCGTACCGTGCCGCGATCGGCCACCAGTACATCACGCGTGACATAGGGTGCGGCGGCCACCACCCCGGGTTGCGCGCCGACCTGCTTCAGCAATGCCCGCCAGTCGCCCTGCGTGCCACTGTCGACTTCGAGATGGGCAGCGAGACCGAGGATGCGATCGCGCAGCTCGCCCTCGAAACCATTCATGATCGACAATATAGTTAACAACACCGTCACCCCGAGCGCGGTGGCGATTATCGCAGTCAGGGAAATGAAGCCGCTGAAATGATTGCCACGCCGCGCATAGATGTAGCGAATTCCAATGAACCAATCGAGCGACGCAATCATGGGCGCGGATTATAGCCACATGCGCAGCGCCGCCCGCGGTGCGTCGCGCGAACCATGAATATCCTCGCGCTGGAAACCTCGACCGACGCCTGCTCGGTGGCGATTATGAGCGGGCAGGCGCTGTTCGAAGTGCACGAACTGGCGCCGCGTCAGCATACCGACCTGCTCTTCACCATGATCGAACGTGCGCTGGCTGAGGCCGGTGTCGGTCGCAGCGCGCTCGATCTGATTGCCTTTGGTCGCGGCCCCGGCACCTTCACCGGGGTACGCATCGCTGCGGGTGTCGCGCAGGGCATCGCGCTGGCCTGCGACCTGCCGCTGGCACCGGTCTCGAGCTTGGCGGCGCTGGCGGCGGGTGGCGCGCGCTTGTATGGCGGGCGGCAGGTGTTGGCAGCGCTCGATGCCAGGCGCAGCGAAATCTACTTGGCAGCGCTGCGTTTCGACGACGATGACGATACCGGTCACAGCGTGATCGCCGATTGCGTGCTGGCACCGCAGGCGGTGTCGATCGCCGCGCCAGCGCAGTGGCTTGCGGTCGGTAACGGCTGGCCGACCTACCACGCACGTTTCGCGCCCGACATCGCCGCCATACCCCGTGCGCCCCTGCTCCATCCCCATGCGCTGGATGTCGCGCGGCTGGGCGCCGCCCTGCATGGGCGCGGCGGCAGCGTGGCGGTGGCCGATGCCTTGCCGATGTATCTGCGCGGCGCGGTGGATTGAGGGCAACGAAGAGCTTCGCTGCGCGTGCCGAAATCTCAGGCGATTAGCCACCACAAGCGCCTACGTTGTCGCCAGTTTCGACTCTCCTCTGGGCACCCATGCCTAACGCGCTGATCTGTTTGGCGATCCACCGACTTATGCCGAATTTATACCCAGCTTGTGCCCAGCTTGTAGGCCATTAATCCACAAAAGAACCACACTATCTTGTGGTTGCTAAATTTCTTGACCACATTTTCTTGTGGTGCTATATAGTCGCCTTCGTCGAGTGCACAACAACAAAGAGCGAGCGCTTAAGAGCTCGTCAACGCCACGTAGAAGAACATCGGGAGACGACATGGAATTTGAGAATGCGGCCGTCCGTAGGGAAGTCGCTGCGGCCCCAGCGGCCTACGCCCACGCGGAATCTAGTGCAGAAATCAGCGCGACCGCGCCGGGAGATTTCAAGGTCATTCGCCGCAACGGCAAAGTCACCGGTTTCGACGGCAACAAGATTCGCGTTGCCCTGACCAAAGCTTTCCTCGCCGTCGAGGGCAGCAGTGCCGCAGCTTCGACGCGCATCCATCAGCGCGTCGAAGCTTTGACCGACCAGATTCTCAACGCTCTGACCCGCCGCATGCCGGCCAGTGGCGCCACCCATATCGAAGACATCCAGGACCAGGTCGAACTGGCCTTGATGCGCGCCGGTGAACACAAGATTGCGCGCTCCTACGTGCTGTATCGCGACGAGCGTGCGCGCGAGCGTCAGGCCGCCCACAAGCAGCTTGATACGGAGATGCCCCGCAGCGCGCTACGCGTGATCCTCGCGGATGGCAGCAAGGTGCCGCTCGATGAAAAGCGCCTGCGCAAAGTGGTCGACGAAGCTTGCCAGAACGTCGAGGGCGCGGTGCCCGCCACGGTCATCGACGAAGCGCTGCGCTCCTTATTCGACGGCGTCTCCGAAACGGACGTGTCGAAGGCCGTGACCATGGCCGGCCGCCTGTTCATCGAGCGCGAACCGAATTACACCCTGGTCGCCGCGCGCCTGCTGCTCGATACCCTACGTCAGGAAGCGCTGAGCTTCCTGAGCTATCGCCGAGACGAAGCCACCCAGCGCGAAATGGAAGAGCGCTATCCCCTCTATTTCGAGGCCTACGTCAAACGCGCCATCGAGCTGGAACTGATGGACCCGCGGCTAGGTAACTACGATCTGCAACGCCTCGGCGCAGCACTCCAACCCGAACGCGATTTCAACTTCACCTATCTTGGTCTGCAGACCCTCTACGATCGCTACTTCCTGCAGAGCCGCGGCACGCGTTTCGAGCTACCGCAAGCCTTCTTCATGCGCGTCGCGATGGGTCTCGCCATCAACGAACTCGAACCCGAAGAGTGGACCATCAAGTTCTACGATTTGCTTTCGTCGTTCGATTTCATGAGCAGTACGCCAACCTTGTTCAACTCCGGCACCCTGCGCCCGCAGTTGTCGTCGTGCTATCTGACCACTGTACC
>JANLSI010000173.1:0-1841 GCA_031362345.1 Pseudomonadota bacterium | reverse complement strand
CTAAACTCGATTTATAACGACCTTCCCACAAGGTACTACTGCGGCACTCCAGTTTGTTGTGGTGTCGTGTTTGTCGACCGGCAAGGCGCTTCATCAATTTTCCAAGCCCTCCCTTGTCGCCTGGCACCAATATCAAATGGACGTGGTTCGTCATCAAACACCACGCCAATACCTTGACTCGATACTCGACTTTATATTCCTGCAAAGTCGCCAGATAACGAGTGTAATCGGGCACGTTCGCAAACGTGGCCTGACGATTGTGGCCACGCTGCACCACATGATGCGGATGTCCACACAAAACGATTCGCGCCATCCTTGGCATCGGCCGCTCCTCTTCTTGATTGACTTTCGACTTCTATCAGCTCCCCCGGCAACCGACACTACACGATAATAAATCTGTCATCTTTGTTTCCTAAGCCGCTAGCTTGCTAGCGGTGTCCAGGCGAATAGCGAAGCGTCATCAACAAAGGTATTGCGGACCAAGGTCGTGCCGCTGGCTTCGGCCATCTTCTTGTACTGCATCCACGACACCACCGCAGCAATCGGCGTGCCGCGCCCGCTGTCGAACTGCAAAGGCCCATACACATTGGCCGTGTAGATCAGATCCTCATCGCCGATGCGTTGGGTCGCATCATGACGCGCGCCGGCGGGTTCGAAAAACCACACGCCGGGGCCATAGCCTTCGGGCGGGCCCAGGCGATAACCGATACGGCCGCTTAAAACCAGGAAGTCTGCAGCGGCGAGATGGTAGTGCGGTCCGGCCACGCCGTTGTGCTTGACGATCATGGAGGTGACACCGGTCTCCTCGCTGATACGCAGGATCTTCATGCCGAAGTCCGGATTCTTGGGATTCACATACCAGGGCACGCGACGCGTATCGACGACATGCGGATGCACAACGCACTTGTCATCGGCGGCAAGCTGCTCGGCATGTGCGAGCAGATGACGCACATCGGCACGAGCCATGGCGAGCGGCGCGGCCGGCCCCTGGTAGGCCGGCGCACGTGGCTGCATGCATTCCGCCAGCGTACTCGGCACCAGCGTGATGCCCTGCGCGCGGGCCGCCACGATGAGGTCTTGGCTCGTGAGTATGCTGCGCACCGCAAGCCCGTCGTCGCGCAGGAAGGCGAGCGGGCCGTAGAAATTGGCGAGGAATTCCACATCCTCATCGGCGTAAAGGCCCGCGACCCGCGCATTCGCCGGCACATAGCCCCAGCACCCGGCATCAAGAGTGCCGGCTATGGGGCCTGCGAGATAGCTCATCGCGCCGGACAATATGAAAAAATCCATGGCACCGAGATGCACCACAGGCGCGAGCGTCGTGCCCTTGGCGATACGTGCGATCACAGTGAACATGCCGGACTCGTGGCTCGCGCGCAGCGGCTTGAATGTCAGGCCTGGGGCCTGCGGCAGCGCCAGCCACGGCAGGACATTGGTATCGATGCCGCCTTCGACGCCGCTCGGGTTGAAATCGGGGTTATAGCCTGTGTTCATGGTGCTCATAGCCCGCGCAGAAATTTCAAGATGCTCGCCGTAGTCGCCGCTGGCTGTTCCAGCTGCGGCCAGTGCCCAGCCCCTTCAATGATGTCGACGCCGCGCAGATCATCGAAATTCGCTTCGAGGTGCTCGCGCCAACGCACACTGAACTGCAGGCCGAGATCCAAGGCGCCGGCGGCAAAGGCGGCGGGCTGAGTGAAGCGTCGCCCTTCGAGTTCGGGCGTGTTGGCGACATTCACCGGCATATTGCGATACCAGTTGATCGGACCGCGAAAACCACTCGCCCGATATTCCTGCACGTAGTAGTTGAGGTCGGCGCGGCTGAGCCAGGCGGGTAGCTCGGC
>JANLSI010000158.1:0-6597 GCA_031362345.1 Pseudomonadota bacterium | reverse complement strand
CGATCCGACAAGGCGCCGCGTATGAACCAGGCCGGGCCATCGTAATGCGCGTCGGCGGCGACCGGCAGCGGGCCAAGTATGGTGGGCATGTCGCGCGTCAAACTTGTGAGATTGAGACGCCAGTGCGGCCGACCCTGTTCGAACAACAGATTCTGCAGGATGAACAGGCGTACCGCAGTCTCGGGGATGGCGGCGGCCAGTGCGCGGTCGGCATCGGCGCGCCGCGCAATGGTGCTCAGATCCAGACGCTGCAAGGCATCGATGACATCGACGAAGCCGTCGGCATAGGTGACCGGCGCGATATCAACACTGACGAGCCGGCGCAGTCCGCGTGGATTATTGAGCGCCAGGGTCATCGCGGCCTTGCCGCCCATGCTGTGACCGACCAGGGTGAATTCGTCGAGACCGAGGCTTTCGATCAAGCGCCGCACGTCGGCCATCATGTCGAGATAGGTCATGGTCTGGGTATGGGGCGAGCCACCGTGATTGCGCAGGTCGACTAAGTGAAAGCGATAGTGGCAGGCCAACGCGCGGGCCACCGTGATCCAGTTACGTCCGGCGCCGAACAACCCGTGCAACACCACCACCGGCGGGCCGTCACCCACGGTTTCGACTTTCAAGTCGACCGCGCTCATCGATCAAAGCTCGCGCAGCGCGGGTGGCACACGGGCAAGATTCAGATAGCGCTGCGGCCACAAGCCCAGCAGTGCGATGTCTTCGTCGATGCCGTCCATCACCGCGTAGTCGCGAAAGCGCGCCGGCGCTACCCAGGCATATTCGGTGTGCTCGTGATTCAGCACCACCTGGCCCGCCCGCCAGCGGCGATGAAAGAGATGGATCTCGTAGATGCCGCCGTAATAGGTGTCGCGCAGCGGGCCTAAGTAGCGCAGCAGTTCGACTTGGTGACCGGCGCCGATTTCTTCAGCCATTTCACGCAGCGCGGCGCCCTCGGCCGATTCGCCGGCCTCGATCTTGCCGGCTGGCAGCCCCCACAGCCCCGGCCCCAGGCGCGCGTCGGCGGCGCGCTTCAACAGCAGCAGCTCACCGGCCTCGTTCTGCAATAAATTCAGCGCATAGCGCGCCACCGGCGGCGGATGGTTCATGGCGCAGACAGCCACGGCGATGACGTTCGCCGTCGAGGCGAATTTACGCGCAACTTTAAATGAAATATCCCGCACATCGATTCCAATCTCGCTCTACTAACACCCTGGCGTCTACGGCCGGAGTATACCGACAGCGTCCGCCGCGTCACCGCCATCGCTGCGCTCGCAGGCGCTGACATGGCCTAAAGATCATGCGGCTGCCGCCCGCTATCCCTGCAAGTCGACTGTAGCGTTCGCTGCAGAACGCGCGGGACATCGCTCCTCAAGCTGTCCTGAGACCGGAAATTGGCAGGGCTGACATGAATCTACGCACCTTTTTCACATGCTTGGTGACCTTGCTCTTGCCACTGTGGCCGCTGCACAGTTCGGCCAGCGACGCCGCCACGTCCGAACTGGTCATCCTCAACTGGGCCGATTACATCGACCCCGAGGTCATCGCCGACTTTGAAGCCAAGCACCACGCCAAGGTGCGCACTATCAACTTCGAGGACGACGACAACCGCGACCAATTGTTGCTCGCGACCAATGGCACCGGCTACGACATCGTGCTGGTCAACGAGACCCATGTCGGGCTTTACCGTGCCCATGGCTGGTTGGCCAAAGTGGGCGAAGCCGAGGTGCCTAATCTCAAGCATGTCGATAATGCGTGGATGGACAAGGCGGCCGACGCTCAAGGCTACGCCGTGCCTTACTTTTGGGGCACCCTGGGTATCGCCTACCGTCGCGATCTGGTGCATAAGCCACCTCAGCACTGGTCGGATCTCTTCGCACCGAGCGTCGAACTGCATGGTCGCATTGCGATGTTGAGTTCGCAGCGCGAGCTGCTCGGCGTGGCGCTCAAGGCCGCCGGGCATTCGGTCAACAGCACGGCCCACGGCGAAATCGATGGCGCGATGAAGCTGCTGCTTGCGCAGAAACCCTTCGTGCGCGCCTATCAACAAGCACTGCTGAACGAAAAATCCGAACTCGTCACCGGCGTGGTCAGCATGCGCATGATGTACAACGGCGATGCGCTGCTGCTGCGCAAATTCAATGACAATATCGACTACATCGTGCCGTCTGAAGGCGCGGCGCTGTGGGTCGACTATCTGACGGTGATGGCGGACGCGCCCAATCCCAAGCTGGCCTATTTGTTTCTCGATTTCTTGAACGAGCCGGCCATTGCCGCCAAGAACGCCGCCTTCGTCAACTACGCAACCCCCAATCAGGCTGCCGCCAAGCTCATGCCCGCCGCGTACCGCGACAACGCGAGCATTTATCCGCCCGCCAAGACCCTCGCCAATTCGGAGCTGTTCGCACCTTTAGCGCCCCGCGCCCTGAGCTATCGCAACAGCCAGTTCACGCACCTGCTGCAAAACTAAAAATTCGGCGCCAGCCGCAATGAAGCTGCACGCCAAGATTCCAGCGCTGGTGCTGCCACTGGTGATCGCACCGTTACTGGTGTTGGGCGCATTCGCCTACGGGAAAATTCACGACAATATGCACCAACGGGTGGAGGCCGATGCCACTCGCGCGCTGCGTACCGTAACCAATCACTTGAAGCAGGACGTGGCCGCAGCGCGCGGTAATCTGCAGCTCTTCATGAACAACATCGTGGTGGCCAAGTACGCGACCACCACCGACGAGAACGAGCGCTACTCGTTATTACAGAATCCACTGCTCGAAGTTTTCAAAGCCTGCCAGAGCGCCTTTCCGAGCTATTTCGAGATCCGCTTTCTGCTGCCCGACGGCTATGAAGACGCGCGCCAATCGCGTCTCAAGCTCGGCAATCTATCCGACGACGAAAGCGCGAGTCCGTGGTTCAAGCGCCTGACCAGCAGTAGCGAAGCCGACTACGCTACGGTTTACGTACATCCCGATACCCACCAGCCGGCGCTGTTTGTCGGCGCCGCCGTCAAGCGTCGCGACGCCACTACCCAAACCGGCGACGACACGCCGACTCTGCGCGGCTACCTCGGTATCACGGTCGACCTCGCTGATCTCGGTCGCGACATCGCTGAGGCGCGCATTGGTGAGTCGGGCTATCTTTTCGCCACGGACAACGAAGGCCATGTGCTGTTCGGGCATGCCGGGCTGCGTCTGCCAGCAGACTTCATAACGGCAGTCCGCCGCGGCCTGGAAGACGACAGCGAAGAAATATCGCTGGCATTGAACGACGCACCGACGGGCGTGCATATCCGCCGCGTGAACGACAACCTGCTGCTGTTCGCCGCCCATCCGAACTCCGACATGCAGAATCTCATTGTGCAGTCGGCCCTGCTCGTACTGTTCGGCTTGTTGTTGGTGGTGGCAGTAACCGGTGGCGGACTGGTGGCGGTACTGGCACGCCATATCGTGCGACCGGTCGAGCGCTTAGGCACTGTCGCAGCCGAGATCGGCACTGGCAAGTGGGACATCGAAACCGGTATTGAAAGCGACGACGAGATCGGCGACCTTGCGCGTGCGGTCGAGTCCATGGCGCGCAATCTCAAGGAAGCCGACGATCGCGTGCGCTTTCTTGCCTACCACGACAATCTGACCGGTCTGCCTAATCGCGCCATGTTTCGCGAATATCTGACCCGCGCACTGTCGCAAGCGGAACGTGCCGAGCAGAAGCTCGGCATCCTGTTTCTCGACATCGATGGCTTCAAGCGCATCAATGACACGCTCGGTCATCAGACCGGCGATCTGTTGTTGAAGGAAGTCGCGCGGCGTTTGTCCTCGCGTCTACGCGAAGAGGACATGCTGAGCCATGTCGATGACAGCAAAAAACCTGAAGATTTGCTGGCGCGGCTCGGTGGCGACGAGTTCATCGTGCTGTTGACTTCGATACACGATCTGCACGGGCCCGGCACGGTGGCGCGGCGTTTCATCAAGACGCTCGGCGAGACCATGAATTTGAACGGTCAGGAATGCAATATAGGCGCGAGCATCGGCATCGCTATCTATCCCGATGACGGCAGTG
This sequence comes from Pseudomonadota bacterium, assembly GCA_031362345.1. Taxonomy (GTDB): domain Bacteria; phylum Pseudomonadota; class Gammaproteobacteria; genus JADJYF01. The sequence continues at coordinate 2,550 of JANLSI010000158.1, read as the reverse complement.
ATGCGGGCGAGTTGATCAAGCATGCCGACATCGCCATGTACCACGCCAAGAGTATTGGCAAGAACGCCTACCAGTATTTCCAGTCGTCGATGAACGCCGCCGTGCTGGAACGCGCGGCGCTTGAAGCCAAGCTGCGTAAGGCCATCACCGATCACCATTTGTCCTTGCACTACCAACCGCAGATCGATCCCTTGAGCATGCAGGTGATCGGCCTCGAGGCTTTGCTTCGATGGACCGATCCCGAGAGCGGGCCGATTTCGCCGGGTGCCTTTATTCCGCTCGCCGAAGAGACTGGATTGATCCTGCCCATAGGTGAATGGGTGATCGACGAGGCCTGTCGTCAGGCGCGGCAATGGGATAGCCGCGGTCTGCCGGCGGTGCCGATTTCGATCAACGTGTCCGGTGTGCAGTTCGAACGTCAGGATGTCGCCGAAATTGTGCGTCTGGCGGTGACCCGTCATCATCTGCCGGCCGGTCGCCTAGAGGTTGAAATCACCGAGTCGGCGATCATGCGTCATCCTGAACGCGCCGTGGCCGCGCTCAAAGCCTTGCGAGAATCGGGTGTCGGTGTCGCGCTCGACGATTTCGGCACCGGCTATTCCTCCCTCAGCTATCTGCGCCGCTTTCCCATCGACACGCTCAAGATCGATCGCAGCTTCATCCTCGAAATCGACACCAACAAGGAAGACGCCGAGATCGTCGCGGCCATCGTCGCGATGGCCCATACGCTAGGGCTGCGGGTGATCGTCGAAGGGGTGGAGACCGCAGCACAACTAAAGGTCATCGTCGCCAAGCATTGCGATATCGTGCAGGGCTTCGTTTTCAGTCGGCCGCTGCCGGCCAGTGAGATCCCGGCGCTGCTGAGTGGGCCGCTGCGGCGCAGCGCCTGACGATTCTCAGGCGCTTCTCAGCACTTCGACGCGCGCGTCAAAGGCCGGTGATCGCTGCAACCCTTGCCGGCGGGTAGTGCTCGACGTCAGGGCAGAAGGCGTCAGTGAACACGCTGTGTCGGGAGGCCGAGGCCGGAGGGCTGCGATGATAGGCGCAGCTTCTGCTCTAGCAGCCGCGCAGCCAGGCATCCCGACGGATGTCAGCGCGCTCGCGAAGGCCCTGGTGCGGGAGATGTAGGGAGCAGGCATCGGCGCGTTGACTGCATGACTTGTCGAAGCCCAGAGATGACCTGACAGTCTCGATCCCGTGTCTTCAATCGTTCGAACAGACTCGCCAGCGACTGGCACCATTGGCCGGAATGCGCAGGTTTCACTTGACGGGCTAGACTATCGGTTAGTTCGGTGTCGCAAGGACGCGATGCATGACGCCGTTATCGGCAGGCAAGGATGCCAGCGCTGGGGCTGCGTGTGCGGGCGCATATGCCCGGCACCGGCCCGAGCAGACGCTCTTTTATCAACGGGTTGAAGCCCACTACCCGGCGTTCGTAGCGCACCGGTGCGCCTTGGACGCCCGAGTCCGGCGAGTCGGCGCCCGCCCGGCCGACGTCTTGCCCGAGATAGAACAATTGTTTGCACCGGGGAGTGAGAAATGATCACCACGCTTGACGATTACCCACTACACCAGACCCCGCAGCCGCTCGCGATCCCCGCGACTAGCGATCGCAATTTCTATGATCGCTTCTGGTTCAATGGATTTGTCGGCGATGGTTCGCTCTACTTTAGTGTCGCCATGGGCTTCTATCCCAATCGCCGCGTGATTGACGGCGGCTTCAGCGTGGTCGTCGACGGGCAGCAGTACTGCTTGCATCTGAGTGGCGACCCACCGCTGGACCGCACCCACACCGAGCTCGGGCCGCTGCGCATCGAGACGCTGGTGCCCATGCGCCGGCATCGCATCGTGGTCAACTGCCCTGAGCGTGGCTTTGAGGCGGAGTTGTTGTTCGAAGCCGCGACCGGCGCCCATGAGGAAGGTCGCCAGATTCTCAATGACGGACTGCATACCGCGATGGACCTGACCCGCGTCACGCAGTTCGGCAACTGGTCGGGTTGGATAGTGGTGAAGGGTAAGCGCATCGAGGTCAGTGCCGCACGCACCAACGGCACGCGCGACCGTTCGTGGGGCGTACGCCCGTGCGGCGAACCGAGCGGGCGTCCGCATCGCTGGGCATCACAGTTCTATTTTGCCTGGTCGCAAACTTTCTGGCCGGACTATGTGTTGCACGGCCTGTTCTACTCGGACGCGAAGGGCGGCATGCTGCTCAATTCGGGCGGCACCGTGCCGCGCGTGCCACGCGCAGACACGCCGGTGTTCGCGCGCGATACGCAAGAGATCGCCGCCACCCCCTGTAGCTACCAATTCGACTATGCGCCTGGCAGCCGTCGTATCAAGCACGCATTCGTGCGCTACCAACGCCCCGATGGCGAGACGCTGGAACTCGAATATGAACCCGTGCTGCGCTTCCAAATGGCCGGCCTCGGCTATTTCAATCCAGAATGGGGTCATGGCTTCTGGAAGGGCAGTTTCGCGATCGACGACGAGACCTGGAAGCTCGACGAGATCGACATGACCAAGCCCGCGATGTTTCACATCCAGCAGGTG
>JANLSI010000118.1:0-5818 GCA_031362345.1 Pseudomonadota bacterium | reverse complement strand
CCCTGGCGATGGGCAATGGAAACCCGCCGAGCCCCAGGATGGCCAGCCACGTGGCGACTGGTGGACACGTTTTGGCGATCCGCTGCTCAACGATTACGAAATGCGGGCGGCCGCAGCCAATCAGGATCTCGCGGCCGCACTGGCGCGTCTCGATGCCAGTCGCGCCTTGGTGCGCCAGGCCGCCGCCGCCCAGTTGCCGCGCCTCGATGCCGGGGCCGCCGCCGCACGCACCCGACCGAGCGCTCACCAGCCCGGCAACCCCCTGCCCGGCAGCGATTCCTATAACCGCTTCCAATACGGCGTATCGGCGCAGTACGAACTCGACTTGTTCGGCCGTGTGCGCGACAGCGTGCGGGCAGCGCGCGCCGACGCGCAGGCCGATGAAGCGCTGTTCCAGTCGCTGCTGCTGGCGGTCGAGACCGACGTCGCGCAGACCTATTTTCTGCTGCGTGCCAACGACGCCGAGCTGGCAGTCTTAAATGACACGGTGACCACCCGCAACGCGGAGCTGGCGGTCTTCACGCAGCGCTTCGTGGCGGGCGACATCGGTGAACTCGATGTCGCGCGCGCAAGCACCGAACTTGCCATCGCGCGCGGCGAGGTGCAGGCCGTGAGCCGCCAGCGCGCGCAGTACGAACATGCACTGGCGCTGCTGCTCGGCCAGCCACCGGCAGATCTGGACGTCGCGGTTGCCGCGCTCGCGACCCTGGTGCCAACGATCCCGCCCGGTCTGCCCTCGGCCCTGCTCGAACGGCGCCCCGACATTGCTGCTGCCCAGCGCCGCATGATCGCCGCCAACGCCCGTATCGGCGTGGCGCGTGCGGCTTTTTATCCGATTGTGAATCTGAGCGCTGAAGCCGGTTTCACTGCCGCTGCGGCCGGCGACTTGTTCAAGTGGGCGAGTCGTACCTGGGCGCTCGGGCCCTTGGCCGGTGCGCTGATCGCCGCGCCTTTGTTTGACGGGGGGCGTAACAAGGCCAACCTGGCACGTGCCGAAGCCGAGCTCGACGCTGAGATAGCGACCTATCGCCAAACCGTATTGAACGCCTTTCGCGAGGTCGAAGATCAACTGGTGGCCTTGCGCACCTTGGGCGAACAGAGTGCCTCTGCGGCCGCCGCGAGTCAGGCCGCCGGGCATGCCCTGGAACTCGCCAATGCGCGTTTCCAATCCGGCGCGACCGGCTATCTCGACGTGCTTGAGGCGCGGCGCGCCCTGATCGGCGTACGGCGCCAACAAAAGCAACTCGACGGTGCGCGGGCGGCGTCGGCCGTGGGTCTGGTCAAGGCGCTCGGCGGCGGCTGGTAAGCGACATCGCGCGTCTCGCCGGCATGTCCCTCGCTCTTGCATCCGCGCACTGCCGGCAAGTCACGGCGGGCAGTGACAGTCGGCGCAAGCCCACCGGGCAGCGACTTAGTCCGCGCCTGTTGCTGGGCATAGTCGGGCTGTGGGTGACGGGGTTTGCGTTGGCGGCGCGTGTGCCGCTTACGCCCCTTGAACAGGCGCATTACAAGCGCATCAGTCGCGCGGCCGAGATCAGCGCCGACCTCGATGCCCTGGTCGCAGCCAGCCCGCTGGCACGTAAAGAGGTGGTGGGCGAGTCGGTTGAACGACGCCCGATCGAAACCCTGGTGTTGTCCACCCAGCACCGCGGCGCGCGTCCGCGGGTATTACTGGTCGCGACCCAGCACGGTGCCGCCGAGCCAGCCGGTGGCGAGGCCATGCTGAGTCTTGCGCGCCAGCTACTGCAGGGTGATTTGCGCCCGCTGCTCGAAGATATCGACGTGGTGTTGCTGCCCGATGCCAATCCCGACGGGCGCGATGGCGGGCATCGCTCCAACGCCCATCATGTCAATCTCAACACTGATTTCGTGCTGCTTGGGCAGCCCGAAAGCCAGGCTTTGGTGGCAGCGCTTGCGCGTTATCAGCCGCTGGCGGTGTTGGACGTGCATGAATCGGCCGTGCTGAAACGCCAGACCTTGGCGCGCGAAGGCTATCTGACGGATTTTGACGCGCAGTTCGAAACCGCCAACAATCCGGCCATTCCCGCCGCGCTGCGTGACTACGGCCAGCAACGTCTGCTGCCGGCTTTGCTGGCGGCAGTGCGTGCGGCCGGCCTGCCGGCGCAGCGTTACATCGGCGAGATCACCAGTGCCGGGCAGCCGATAACGAATGGTGGACTGAGCTTGCGCAATTTCCGCAATCTGGCCGGTATCTCTGGCGCGCTGGCGGTGCTGGTCGAAACCAAGCTGGTTTCGCGCGACGACCACTGGCCGAGTTATCGCAATATCGAGGTGCGGGTGGCGCGCTCCCTGACCTGCCAGCGCGCGTTTCTGCATCTCGTGCATGCCGAGCGCGAGACCCTGGGTGGGCAGTGGTTGCGCGCGCGCGCGGCGGCGCAGACCGAGCCGCTGGCCCTGTATGCCGTCTATGTCGAAGACCGCGATCATCCACGCGTCGACATCGCGCTGCGCCGGCTGGATAGCCGTGTGCTTGACACGCTGCACTTCGCCGATCACCGGCGCGTGGCCACCGCCGACGTCATCGCCATGCCCGCCACCTATGTCGTGACGCAGCCCTCTGACGCCCTGCGCGCGGCACTGGAACGGCATGGCATTCAATACCAACGCCAAGCGCAGGGCTTCGAAGTGTCGGTGGTGGCCGAGCGCTACGCGCCGGCCCCGGCGGCCGATGGCCGTGTCGCGGTGCTGGCGAGCACCGCGCGTCTTATCACTGCCGCGTCTGGCACCCTGATCATCGACTTGGTGCAGAGTCGCGGGCGCTTAGTGCCGCTGTTGCTCGATCCGCGCTCGTCGAGCACCCGGATGCGCCTGCCGGGATTTGCGCCCGAGCGGGAAGCGGACCGCGAATTCGGTGTTTATCGCGTGCACAAGGGTGTGATGCGCGCCGCGCCGACGGTCGAGTAAGGATTCGCCATGCTTACCCCACTCGAAATGCAGGGCCATGCACGGCTCTCAACGCCGGAGGAGATCACCACCTTCCTCACGCGACTCGCCCCGCGCATGGCGGGCGGGCGCCTGTGGCCGCTCGGGCATTCGGCCGGCGGGCGCGCGCTGACCGCGCTGCGACTACCGGCGCGCAGCGCGCAGCCGGCGCACTTGCGAGTGTTGCTGGTGGGTGGCCAGCACGGTGCGTCGGAGGCCGCGGGCGGCGAGGCGTTGTTGATGCTGGCCCGCGAGCTGGCGGCGGGCGAGGGTGGTGCCGGCCTTGAGCACCTCGAGTTCGTCATTTATCCCGATGCCAATCCCGACGGGCGCGCGCTCGATTCCAGTCGCAATGCCGAGGAGGTCAATATCAATCGCGATTTCGTGCTGCTCACCCAGCCTGAAACGCGCGCGCTGGACCGACTGTTGCGCGAGTTCGCCCCACACGTGGTGCTCGATGCGCACGAATCGGCGATTCTCAAGCACAAGTCGCTGGCGCTCGAGGGCTATATGACCGACTTCGAGACCCAATTCGATTGCGCTAATAATCCGGCCATCCCGGCCGCACTGCGTGACTATACAGAAGCTGTGATGCTGCCCGCATTGATTGCGCGCGTGGCGGCGCGCGGTATCCCTGCGCAACGCTACATCCGCGAAATCCTCTCGCTATCCCAAGTCCTGACCCACGGTGGACTGACGGCGCGCAAGTTGCGCAATCGCGCCGGCTTGAGCGGCGCCTTGTCCTTTCTGCTCGAAACGCGCATGGACCCCAAGCAGGGCCACTACCCTAGCTATCGCAACATCGCGGTGCGTGCCGCCAAGCAGCTACTCGCCCAGCGGGTCTTCATCACACTGCTTGCCGAGCAGCGCGCGGCCATCCTCGCGCTGCTCGACGGCCACGCCCTGTGCACGACACCACTGACGCTAGACCCCGCTTACGCCCGTAGCGAGCCGGAGCGCAGTCTGCGCATTCCATTGCGCGCAATTGTCGATGGCGAGCTGCGCGAGTTCGAATTCCCAGATTACCGGCGGGTGGTGTGCGGGCCGAGTATAGACCTTGCCACGCACTATTGGATTACGGCGCAACAGCAGGTCTTCGCGCACCTGCTCGATAGCCATGGCTTTGCTTATCACACGCTCACCGCATCGCTTGAGCGCAGCTTGATGGTGCAGGACATGCCGGCGGCCGGGGCCGCTTGGCCGGCAGCGCGGTGCCAGATCCGTCGTCTGCCTGTCGGCAGTCTGCAGGTGCCGGTCACGGGTCCGCGCGCACGGCTGCTGGCCTTGTTGCTCGAACCGCGCTCGACCAGCAGCGTATTTCACTACGGCGCCTTCGCGCAGCTGCTGAGTGCGGGGTGCGAGTGCTTCGTCTGGCGCGACCACAACTGAGGCCGCTGCGGCGCTGCCGTGCCGCGCCGGGGTGGCCCGCGATTGTGACCCGCTGGGCAGTGCAAACTGTGAAATTTCCGCAGCGGATAGGGTAGTCGTCACCGCCATGGGGCATAATGCGCCGGTTTTAGCCAGCCGGCACCGCCGGCCCCATTCAATACTCATCCCGAATTGCTGAACGCAAGGAGACAGTGCGTGCGGTCAAGCTACCTTTTTACGAGTGAATCCGTGTCCGAAGGGCATCCCGACAAGGTCTGCGATCGCATCTCCGATGCGGTGGTCGATGCTTATCTTGGCGCCGATCCGCAGGCGCGCGTCGCGGTCGAAACCCTCTGCACCACCAACCGCATTGTCATTGCTGGTGAAGTGCGTGGTCCCGACAGCATCACGTCTGAAAGCATCGAGACCTTGGCGCGCGATGCGGTCAAGGCCATCGGCTACCAACAGGACGGCTTTCATTGGCAGCATGCCGACGTCAGCTGCTATGTGCACAAGCAGTCTTCCGACATTGCCCAAGGCGTCGACAGCGCCGAGAACAAGGACGAAGGCGCGGGCGATCAGGGCATCATGTTTGGCTATGCCTGCCGTGAGACCGAGGTGTTGATGCCGGCGCCGATTTATTACGCGCACCGCATCCTGCAGGAGCTCGCTGCGGTTCGTCACAGCGGCAAGGAGTCGGGTCTCGGGCCCGATGCCAAGAGCCAGCTGACCTTGCAATACGAGCATGGCAAGCCGGTCCGTGCGACTTCCGTCGTGGTCTCGACCCAGCATGCGGAAAAACTCTCCCAGGCCGACGTGCGTGAACTCGTGCGTCCCTATGTGCTGGCCGTGCTGCCGGAAGGCTGGATGTGCGATGAGAACGAGTTCTACGTCAATCCGACGGGCCGCTTCGTGATCGGTGGGCCCGATGGTGACGCCGGCCTGACCGGTCGTAAGATCATCGTCGACACTTACGGTGGCGCCGCGCCCCATGGCGGTGGCGCATTTTCGGGCAAGGATCCGAGCAAGGTCGACCGCTCTGCGGCTTACGCGGCGCGCTATCTGGCCAAGAATGTGGTGGCGGCGGGCTTCGCCGATCGCTGCACGATTCAGCTCTCCTACGCTATCGGCGTGGCCAAGCCGCTATCGCTCTACGTTGATCTGCACGCCACCGGTCAGGTCGACGAAGCCCGTCTCGAGAAAGTCCTGGCGGAAGTCATGGATCTCTCGCCTCGCGGTATTCGCAAGCACCTCCAACTTAACCGTCCGATCTACGAGCGCACCGCCGCCTACGGCCATTTCGGCCGCGCGCCGGAAGCCGACGGCGGCTTCTCGTGGGAGAAAACCGACCTGGCCGACAGCCTGCGTCGCGCGCTGGCCTGAGTGCACTGAGATCCACCGTTGGCACGGCGACGTAGCAACAGTACAACTAACGAGACACGGGGTATTCGTATGGCGCGAGGAAGCAGTAACGGCAATGGCCATCGCGGTGGCGCCGCAGGGGCAG
>JANLSI010000091.1:0-2510 GCA_031362345.1 Pseudomonadota bacterium | reverse complement strand
TAATTGCCGATCGCGCGTGCCTTATACACCGTCGGGTTATGGGAGGCGACGGTACGGATATTGCGCCAGTGCCGATCGAGATTCGCGCTTTGCTTGACCGCCGACGAACCACCGACGTCAAACAGGCGCGTCGCCGCGCGGGCCGCGAGCTCATCGATCACCACCTTAGCCTGGGCCGCCAGCATCGATGCGCGATGGGCGAGCGCGAAGTCGGCAGCGCCGTCCAGCACCGAAGCGAGTGCGATGTCCTGGGCATCCGCTGCCGCCAGCACGATGCTTTCCGCAGCGAAAGCCGCGCTCTCAAGTTCGCCGACAATCTGCTGCAGCAAGGGATCGCCGCTCGCCGTGTCGCTAGGCGCGTGGGAATAGGTGCGGCCACGGCTCTTGACCACCTGGGCCGCATCGCTTGCGACATTACGCACGATGCCGGCAATGACGGCGGTCAGAATGAGCTGAATGAACTGGCCCACGAGCAAAGGGTCGGCTGGGTCGGCGAGGGAGGCCGTCTGCGTGCTCTCAACGCCGGCGGCCTGCACTTCATGGGGTAGTACTTCGACCTCGCGAAAGACCGCGGTGCCGCTACCGGTCAGGCGCTGACCAATGCCATCCCAATCGTCTGCTAGCGTCACACCCGCGCGGTTCGCCGGGATGATCACAGACACCACCTTGCCCTGGGGATCGCAGGCGAAGACCATGATCCAATCGGAATACAAACTACCGGTGACATAGTACTTGGTGCCGTTCAAGACTAAGCGCTCACCGCGTGGGGTGAGTTTGGTGTTGAACAGCCAACTACCCACCGCAGCGCTGCCACCCAACTCGGACACAGCATTGCCGAAGATCGCGCCACCCACGATCTTCTCGATCCAAGGCGTGCGATCGGCAACGTGCTTAGCGCGCAACCGCTCTTCGGTCACCCAGTAGTGCGCGCGCAGAAGATGGGCGACATCGGGGTCGGCCGCCGCCAGATCGATCAACATCGTGAAGTACTCGCGGACCGAACAGCCGCCACCACCGTCAGCCACCGGTACGCGTATGGCGCCGAGCCGGGATGACCGCACCAGGTCGATAGCCGGGTGCAGCGCAGTACCCGCGCGCTTGCTCGCCGCGGCCGATTCACCAATGGCGGCGATGAGTTGTTTCATTTCCTTAGAGCCGACACGCGGCGGAGCAATGTGAGCGTTGCTGGGAGTTGCCATGACTGGGTTCCTTTCGAGGGATTACGTCTATTGCAGCGCAGGGACTGATCGATTGACCGGCGCGCCGGGCCGTATTTTTGCAGCTTTCGCCGCGATTGCCGACGTCACATCGGGGCACGGTCCCAGCTCGAAGGCCGTGGCGCTATCGAATAGCATGAGTCAGAGCTTGCAGCCATAGGCAAATGGTGCGCGGGGCCGAGCGCGTGCGACGACGGTCGGTCAGGACTGAATCAATTGGGTGAAAAATGAAAAAGCAGATTCACATGAATGCCTTCACGCAATGCTGCATCGGGCACCATTCCATCGGTCAGTGGAAGCATCCACTCGACCGTCCTTTAGACGGCTACCGAAATATCCACTACTGGATAGCCCTCGCGCGCATTCTGGAAAAAGGTTGCTTCGATGCCCTGTTCCTGGCCGACGTGCACGGCAGCTACGCCGCTTTTCGCGGTTCGCGCGATACGGCGGTACGTCATGGCGCGCAATTCCCGGGTAACGATCCGGTCTTGATCATTCCCGCCATGGCCGCCGCCACGCGCCATCTGGGCTTCGCCAGTACTTTCAGTACGACTTATTTTCCGCCCTACCATGCTGCCAAGCTGTTCTCGACCCTCGACCACCTGACTGACGGACGGGTGGGGTGGAATATCGTGACCTCCTATCTGGCCGACGCCAATGCCAATTTCGGTCTGGGCGAGATGATGGCCCACGACCAGCGCTACGATCGCGCCGAGGAATACATGGCGGTGTGCTACCAACTATGGGAGCACTCCTGGGAAGAGGACGCGATGGTGCGCGATCGCGTCAACGACATGCTGATCGATCCGAGCAAGGTCCACGAAATCAACTTCAAGGGACAGTATTTCGACGTACCTGGACCGCATATGTGCGAACCCTCGCGCCAGCGCACACCGGTGCTGTACCAGGCCGGCGGGTCTGGACGCGGCGTGAAGTTCGCGGCCCGTCATGCCGAGGCAGTGTTCGGCGTGTACCCGACGATTCCCGCCTGTCGTGCCGCTATCGAAGCATTGACGCGCGCGCTGGTGGCCGAGGGCCGCGGCCGTGAAGACGTCAAATATTTTCCTGGTATCACGGTGATCGTCGCGCCCACCGACGCCGAAGCGCAGTTGAAGCTCGATACCTGCCGTCAATACGCCAGCCCGGAAGGAGCCTTGGCGTTGTTCAGTGGCTGGCTGGGCATCGATCTGGCCAAGCTCGAATCAGGCAAGGCCCTCAAGGACATGAAATCCGAAGGCATCGAGACCTTTCTTCACACCCTCTCGGCCATCCATGCCGAGCGCGACTGGACGC
>JANLSI010000057.1:0-1651 GCA_031362345.1 Pseudomonadota bacterium | reverse complement strand
CTGTTTCTTTCCCACGGCGCGCCCAACGTCGCGCTCTACGACCTGCCGGCGCGTCGCTTCTTCGATGGCCTCGCGGCCAGTCTGCCGCGACCGCGTGCCATCGTGGTGGCTTCGGCCCACTACGCGACTGCCGTGCCAGCCGTTACTGCCAGTAGTACGCCGCAGACCATCCACGACTTCGGTGGCTTCGAAGCCGAGCTCTACGACAGTCGCTATAACGCGCCGGGTGAGCCGACGCTGGCGGCCCGCGCGCTGGCATTGATCAAAGCTGAACTTGACGTAACGGGCTTAGCTGATCAGTCCTGGGGTTTCGACCACGGCGCCTGGAGTCCGCTGAGCCGCATCTATCCGCAGGCCGACGTGCCCGTGGTGGTCTTGAGTCTCAAGCCCACTGGCGACGCCGCCTGGCATTACCGTCTGGGCTACGCTTTGCGCGCGCTACGCGAGGAAGGCGTGCTGGTGATCGGCTCGGGCTCCATGACCCATAACCTTGGCCGCCTGCGTCCGCCCATGGGCCACGATGCGCAAGCACCTTGGGTCACGGCCTTCCTGGACTGGGTAGCGCAGCGACTCACCACCCATGATGCTGTGGGCTTGTGCGACTATCGCCGCACCGCGCCCCATGCCCGCGATTGTCATCCTAGCGAGGAACACTTGATGCCACTGTTCGTCGCGCTCGGCGCGGCCGGTGATGACTGGCGGGCGAGCAACATCCATCACAGCATCACCTTTGGCACGCTGTCTATGGATGCCTGGCGTTTCGACTGAGCGTAGCAATGTCTAGCAGCCGCGTCACGGGCCGGGCCGATCGATCCCACCGTGCGCGTCATGATGATGGCCGTTGCCGGACCGGGCGATCGATGAGTCGGCGCGACGCAAGCGTAGGTGCTTCATGATCAATGTCCTGATCGGCACCCGCGCGCAATTGATCAAGATGGCGCCGGTGCTGCTCGCGTTGGAAAGGCGGGGCACGCCCTTGCGTCTAGTCTTGAGCGGTCAGCACCACGCCACCATGGCGGAGCTGCTGGCTGAATTCGGCGTTATGACGCCACCTCTTTACCTTTATGCGGGCAAGGAGATCACCGGTATCGCGCAGATGGGCCGCTGGTTCCCGCACATGCTGTGGCGTGGTCTGTATGAGCGACAGCGGTTGTTTGCCCGCGCCGGCAGCGGGCGCGATGCGATGGTAGTCCACGGCGACACGGTTTCGACCCTGCTCGGTGCGCTGCTCGCACGACTGCTCGGCATGGCGGTGGTGCATGTCGAATCGGGACTGACTTCCGGTCGTTGGCGCGAACCCTTTCCCGAGGAACTGACTCGGCGAATGGTGTTCCGCCTCGCCAATCTCGCTTTCTGTCCCAATGCGTGGGCGGCCGGCAATATGCGCGGATTTCACGCACGGGTGGTCGATACCGGCGCCAACACCATCATCGATGCCGTGCAGGAAGCGCTACGACGCTTCGATCAAGTGACGGTCGATGTGCCGTCGTCACGCTATGCGGTGGTCTCGTTGCATCGCTTCGAGAATATCTTCGAGGCCGGGCGATTCGGTTTCATCATCACTATGCTGGAACGCATTGCTCTGCGGGTGCCGCTGGTCTTCGTGCTGCATCCCGCCACGTGCAAGCAGGCCGAGAAATTTGGTCTGCTG
>JANLSI010000024.1:0-2517 GCA_031362345.1 Pseudomonadota bacterium | reverse complement strand
GTCGGCTTCCGCCGTCACGGCGAGGGCTGGCGGCCCTCGTAGCGCACGAGGAAATCCTCATAGGTCCGCGCGATACCAAGCGCGAGCGACGTCTTTGCCGTCCATCCGAGCGCGGTCAGGCGCGAAACATCCAACAACTTGCGGGGCGTGCCGTCCGGCTTGCTGGTGTCCCAGACCACCTGCCCGGTATAGCCGACGATATCTTTCACGAGTTCCGTCAATTGCGCGATCGATAGGTCTTCGCCTGTGCCGATGTTAACCAGTGGCTGTTCCCGACGGGCGAGCGCCTTGAATATTACGTCCGGTAACGCCAGAAGGAATGTACACGCATCGGCCAGATCGTCACTGAGCAAGAATTCCCTACGAGGCCGCCCAGTTCCCCAAGCTTCCACCGTCGCGGCACCATCGCGCTTGGCCTGATGGAATCTCTGAATCAACCCTGGCAGCACGTGGCTGTTATTGGGATCGTAATTGTCACCCTGCCCGTAAAGATTAGTCGGCATCACCGCCAGGAAATCCGTGCCGTATTGCCGATTGTAGGCGGCACACATCTCGATACCGCTAATCTTGGCCACCGCGTAGGCACGATTGGTCGATTCCAGCGGCCCGGTTAGCAGATATTCCTCCCGGATCGGCTGCGGGCAATCGCGCGGATAGATGCAGGACGAGCCCATGAATAACAGACGCTCCACCCCGTGGCAGCGGGCCGCCTCGAGCACATTCAGTTCTATCGCCAGATTCTCGCGGATGAAATCACCAGGGAAATCCCGGTTGGCCAAGATGCCGCCCACTTTCGCCGCAGCTAACAATACGGTGCGCGGGCGCTCCCGCGCAAAGAAACCCATCACAGCTTGAGCATCTGTCAGGTCGAGTTCTGCGTGGTTGCGCGTGACGATATCCGGAAGTTCGGACCCAAGACGCCGGACCAAGGCCGAACCGACCAGCCCACGATGACCGGCAATATAAAGCTTGCCGCACATCAGCCCGCTCTGCCTTGTTCCGCTCATTCGCGGTGTTCGTAGGTCTTGAACCCGTGGTCATTCATGAGCGCCTCACGCTCGGCTTCGCGCAGATCCTCGCCGGCCATCTCCCGCACTAATTCTGCAAAGGGAGTGGTAGCCGACCAGCCCAGCTGGCGCCGCGCCTTGCTGGCATCGCCCAATAACGAATCGACTTCGGTCGGTCGGAAATACCTGGGATCGATAGCCACCACACAGTGGCCCGCGTCATCGTATCCGCGCTCATCCGCGCCCTCCCCGACCCAGCGGAGCGGCATGCCGATGTGCTGCGCGCTCAGCTCGACGAACTCGCGCACGCTGTGCTGCTCGCCGCTAGCAATGACATAGTCCTCCGGTGTCGGCTGCTGCAACATCAACCACTGCGCCTGGACATAGTCCTTTGCATGCCCCCAATCGCGTTTCGCGTCGAGGTTGCCCAGGTACAGACAATCCTGCAGGCCGAGCTTGATGCGGCCCAGTCCACGGGTGATCTTGCGGGTAACGAAAGTTTCGCCACGCACAGGCGATTCGTGGTTGAACAAGATGCCGTTACAGGCATACATGCCGTAGGCCTCACGGTAATTCACCGTAATCCAATACGCATAGACCTTAGCTACCCCATAAGGCGAGCGCGGATAAAACGGCGTCGATTCGTCCTGGGGCGTGCGCTGAACCTTGCCGAACATCTCAGAGGTCGACGCTTGATAGTAACGGACGCGCTTTTCCAAACCCAGAATACGGATCGCTTCGAGAATACGTAACGCGCCAAGCGCATCGGAATCCGCCGTGTATTCCGGCTCTTCGAACGACACCGCGACGTGGGACTGTGCGCCCAGGTTGTAGATCTCGTCCGGTTGCACCTGCTGAATAATGCGCACCAGACTGCTCGAATCGGTCAGGTCGCCGTAATGCAGACGAAACCGCACGTTGGCTTCGTGGATGTCTTGATACAGGTGATCGATGCGTTGGGTATTGAATAGGGAGGTACGGCGTTTAACGCCGTGGACCACATAGCCCTTGTTGAGTAGGAATTCGGCGAGATAAGCCCCGTCCTGGCCGGTGACACCTGTAATCAGCGCAACTTTGTCAGCCATTCGATTCAACGCTCGTCACGGCCCAGCGGGGCACGGTCATGTAGGTAACGCGATCGCCGCGCGCAGCACATCGATATAGCGGGCCGCCAATACGCGTCGGTCGAAATTCGCGCACACGTAGTCATAGCCCTGCTGACCAAGCGCCTTGGCCTCGTCCGGATCGTCAGCCAGGCGACGCACGGCGGCCGCGAGTTCCTCGGCGCTCTCCGGTTCAATGATAAGTCCCGCACCGGCGGCCTGCACCAGCTCACGGGATTCACCCTCCACACCGAGGATGATGGGCGTCGCCATACCCATCGCTTCGAAAATCTTGGACGGAATGACAGTCTTGAAGAGGTCCGTCTTGCGCAACAGTACGAGGCTGATATCGGCCATCGCCCACAACGCGGGCATCGCCTCCTTGGGTTGCTGGTCGATCATCAGCA
>JANLSI010000831.1:0-2735 GCA_031362345.1 Pseudomonadota bacterium | reverse complement strand
AAATCTGGCCGAGCATCTGACGAACTCGGCGTGCAATCTCCTACGCGCCTCGACCTTCGGTCTGAAGCACCTTCAGCAGGGTGGCCGCATTCAGTTTTCGGAAGTCTCTGGAAGCCCTCTTGGTACCGGGAGGGGGAATCGAACCCCCACATCCTTACGGATACCAGATTTTGAGTCTGGCGCGTCTACCAGTTCCGCCATCCCGGCAAGGTGTGCGAAGGGCGGCAAGTATATTGAAAGCGTGTTCCGTGGTCGACTGTCGTGCGGTGCGCTCTGCTAGTATCGCGCCCGTGCAGCTTGCCGACTTCGATTACACCTTACCTGACGCTCAGATCGCGCAACATCCGACCGCGCGGCGTCGCGATGCGCGGTTGTTGGTGCTGGGTGCAGATGTAGGGGCGTGGACCGATCGTGGCATCGCCGATGTGCCGGGGTTGTGCCAACCCGGCGACGTGATGGTGTTGAACGATACGCGCGTCATTCCGGCGCGCCTGTTCGGTCGCAAGGTGAGCGGCGGCGCGGTTGAGATTTTGATTGAGCGGGTAATGTCGGCGCACCAGGCCATGGCCCATCTGCGCGCCAGCAAGCCGACCCGGCCCGGCACGCGCATCAATCTCGAGCCCACAGGCGCCATTGAAGTGTGGGGCAGGGAAGGGGATTTGTTTCTGATCGAGGGCGCCGACGGCGCTGCGCTACCGGATTTGCTGGCGGCCAGCGGACACATCCCGCTGCCGCCCTATATCACGCGCGCTGACGATGGGCAGGACGCCGAGCGTTACCAGACAGTGTTTGCGGCCCGGCCCGGCGCAGTGGCGGCGCCGACTGCGGGCCTGCATTTCGATGCAGCGCTGCTGGACGAGATCACCGCGCGTGGCGTCAGTGTCGCCAAGGTCACCTTGCACGTCGGTGCCGGCACCTTTCAGCCCATCCGTGGCGACACGATCGAGAGCCATGTCATGCACGCCGAGCGCATCGAGGTGACTGCCGAAGCCTGTGGCATCATCGCCGCAGCCCAGGCCCGTGGCGGTCGGGTGGTCGCGATAGGCACCACTGTTGCGCGGGCCTTGGAGAGCGCGGCCCAAGACGGCGGCCGCCTGGCGCCGTTTCGTGGCGACACCCGGCTTTTTATTCGAGACGGCTTTGAATTCCGGGTGGTCGATGCGCTCTTGACCAATTTCCACTTACCGCGCTCGACCTTGCTGATGTTGGTTTCAGCCTTTGCCGGTCACCGTCGCATCATGGCCGCCTATGCCCACGCCATCGCGGCGGGCTATCGTTTCTTCAGTTATGGCGACGCGATGTGGTTGACGCGCGCTAACGTCCAGGCGACTTCGTGACCATGCAGTTCGAACTTCAGGCCCGCGACGGTGCGGCCCGCGCCGGACGTCTGAGCCTGGGCCATGGTGTGGTCGAGACCCCGATCTTCATGCCGGTCGGCACCTATGGCACGGTCAAGGCCATGACACCCGAGGAACTCATCGGCCTCGGCGCCCAGATCGTGCTCGGCAACACCTATCACCTCATGCTCAGGCCCGGGCCCGACATCATCGGCGCCCACGGTGGCCTGCACGGCTTTATGCACTGGCATAAGCCCATTCTCACCGACTCCGGTGGATTTCAGGTCTGGAGCTTGGGCGACCTGCGCAAGATCCGTGAAGAGGGCGTGACCTTCCGCTCGCCTATCAATGGCGACAAGATTCTGCTCACGCCCGAAATCTCCATGCAGGTGCAGCGCGCCCTGGGCGCCGATATCGCCATGGTGTTCGACGAGTGCACGCCCTATCCGGCGACCGTTATCGAGGCTGGCGAGTCGATGCGCCTGAGCCTGCGCTGGGCGGCCCGCAGCAAAGCGGCCCATGCTGGGCCGGGCGCCCTGTTCGGCATCGTGCAGGGCGGGGTTTTCCCGGCGCTGCGCTCGGAATCGGCGGCCGGTTTGCTGGACATCGGCTTCGATGGCTATGCCATCGGCGGGCTATCAGTGGGCGAGCCCAAGGACGACATGCTCGCCATGACCATCCATACCGCAGCGCTGCTGCCGAGCGAGCGGCCACGCTATCTCATGGGTGTCGGCACACCCAGCGACTTGGTGGCGGCAGTCGGGGCGGGGGTCGACATGTTCGATTGCGTGATGCCGACCCGCCATGCGCGCAACGGACATCTGTTCACCAGTCACGGCATAGTGCGCATCCGCAACGCCCGCCACCGTGCCAGCACCGAGCCGCTGGACCCGCGCTGCGACTGCTACACGTGCCGACATTATTCGCGCGCCTACCTCCATCATCTCGACCGTTCGAACGAGATTCTGGGCGCGCGGCTGAACACCACGCACAATCTGGCCTACTATCTGCGCCTCATGCGAGACGCGCGGACGGCGGTGCTGGCCGGCCGCTTTACTGAGTTCACGCGCGCCTACTGCGCGCAATATCAGCCCGACCCAGGCGCCTGACAACGCTGCGCATGCCTGTGCCATAATGCGCGGCCACTTTTTCGAGACTTTTCATGGACTACCTGATACCCAATGCCTGGGCCCAAGCGGCCGGCGCTACGCCTCAGTCGGGGCTGGTCAGTTTCCTGCCGCTCGCCGTTTTGTTTCTGGTCTTCTACATGTTCCTCATCCGGCCGCAGATGAAGCGCCAGAAGGAACACGCCAAGCTGGTGCGCGAGCTCGCCAAGGGCGACGAAGCCGTGACCACCGGTGGACTGCTTGGCCGGGTCACGGACGTCGGTGCCAATTT
>JANLSI010000824.1:0-19527 GCA_031362345.1 Pseudomonadota bacterium | reverse complement strand
GATGTTGCCAGCGCCGAGCAGGGCGACTACGTCATCATCATGCACGATGTCGGCGAGCACGTCTTTGACCGCGCTGAGTTCGGCAACGAACACCGGGTCGATGTGACCGCGCGTGCGGATCGCGCGCGCCAGTGCGCGGCCGTCGGCGCCTGCGATCGGCGTTTCACCTGCTGCATAGACTTCGAGCAGCACCAGCACATCGACGCGTGACAACACGGCGGCGAAATCTTCGAACAGGTCGCGCGTGCGGCTGTAGCGATGGGGCTGGAACACCACCACCAGGCGTCGCGCGGGAAACGTGCGGCGGATAGTCTTCAACACCGCGTCGAGTTCCTTGGGATGATGGCCATAGTCGTCGACGACGGTCACGCGCCGCGCGCCGATGCCGACGCCGTGATGGATCTGACAACGCCGTGCAATGCCTTGAAAACTCGCCAGCGCGCGCCGCGCAGCATCGAGCTTTACACCCAGTTCGCGCGCCACCGCAATTGACGCTAGTGCGTTCTGTACGTTGTGCTCGCCCGGCAGATTGAGCACGAACTCGGTGTGCGGCTGCTGCGCTTCGCCCTTCAGGGCGACATGGAAATGTTCGCGCCCTGCCAAGTGACGCAAATCGTAGCCGCGCACATCGGCGTCTTGGTGCACGCCATAGGTGATGACGCGCGCGCGGATCTCCGGGATCAACGACGCCGCTTGTGCATCGTCCAGGCATACGCATGCCACGCCGTAGAACGGCAAGCGCCGAAAAAACTCGACGAAAGTCGCCTTCAATACTGCGAAATCGCCGTGATAGGTCGCCATATGGTCGGCATCGACATTAGTCAACACCGCGACCAGCGGATGCAGCAGCAGAAAGGAAGCATCACTCTCGTCAGCTTCGGCGACCAGATAACGCCCGGCACCGAGCCGCGCATTGGCATTAATGCTCTTGACCAGACCGCCGACGACGAAGGTGGGGTCGAGTCCGGCCTCGGCCAGCACCGCCGCCACCAAGCTCGTCGTAGTGGTCTTGCCGTGGGTGCCGGCAATGGCAATACCACGCCGAAAACGCATCAATTCGGCCAACATTTCGGCGCGCGGCACCACCGCGATGCGCTGCGCGCGCGCCGCCACCAGTTCGACGTTGTCGGCGGCGATCGCACTCGAATAGACCACCACGTCAGCGCCGTCGACATTAGCCGCCGCGTGGGGACCGAGCACCGCTACGCCGACCGCGCGCAGGCGCTCGGTGACGCGTGAGCTGCTCTGGTCAGAGCCCGACACGCGGTAGCCGAGATTCGACAGCACTTCGGCGATGCCGCTCATGCCCGAGCCGCCGACACCGATGAAATGAATACGTTCGACGCGATGCATGAGCGTGTCGTGGGGGTCATGCATCGGTGAATGCCAGACATTGGGCGGCGACATCGGCGCTGGCATGGGGGCGTGCCCGCGCGCGCGCTCTCTCTGCCATTTGCAGGCGCAGCGCCGGGTCGCGCAACAGACCCGCGATATCGCGCGCCAGGCCGTCGACGCTGAGGCTGGCTTCATCGCGCAGCAGCGCGGCGTCATCTGCGGCCAGATAACGGGCATTGGCGGTTTGGTGATCGTCGACCGCATAGGGAAAGGGGATCAGGATCGCGGCCACACCGCAGGCCGCGATCTCGGCGATGCTGCTCGCACCGGCACGGGCGATGACGAGATCGGCCCAGCCATAGGCCGCTGGCATGTCGTCGATGTAGGCCAGGACGGTCGCCTCGATGAGATTACCGGCCGCGGCATAACGCGCCTGAGTCGCAGCGACATCGTCCGCGCCGCACTGGTGTCGAACCGCGATGCCACTCACACCACAGGCGACCAGCGCCGCCGGCACCCGTTCATTCAAAGCGCGCGCGCCGCGACTGCCGCCAAACACCAGCACGTTCAGGCGACCCGCCTCGCGGATCCGCGCTGCGGGCGCGGCGATGTCGGCGATCTCGGCACGCACCGGGTTGCCGGTGGTGATGGCGCACACGCCGGTCTTGAAGCTGCCGGGAAAACCCTCCAGCACGCGGCGCGCGAAATGGCTCAGGATACGATTGCTCAAGCCGGGCACGGCGTTCTGTTCGTGGATGATCAAGGGCCGCCGGCTCAACCATGCCGCGATGCCACCCGGCCCACTCACGAAACCGCCCATACCGAGCACGACCTGTGGCTGGATACGACGTATCGCAGCGAGCGCGCACCAAATGGCATAACCGACACCGAAGGGCGCGGCGAGCCAGCGCCACCAGCCGCGACGGCGCAGACCGCTGATCGGAATCGTCACCAGCGGCACGCCAGCCTGTGGCACGACACGCGCCTCGATGCCGCGCTCGGTGCCCATCCAATGCAGTTCGACATTGCGCGCACGCAGGGCTGCGGCCACCGCGAGTCCGGGATAGACATGGCCGCCCGTGCCACCGGCTACGATCATGACCGACCTAGTCATGCTCATCATCCTCGTCATCAAGCTGTGCCGCGCTCGGCGGTGCCGAGAGGATCGGCGGCGCGCTGCCCGCTGGGATACGCGGCGTCGCGCCCTGGCGTGCTTCATAGCCGGCGCGCAATGCGATACCGATCGCGCCGAGGGTCACCACCAGGTTGTTGCTGCCATAGCTGAGAAAGGGCAGCGGCAGACCCTTGGTCGGCAGGATACCCATATTGACGCCGATATTGACGAAGGCCTGGATACCGATCAGCAGACCGATGCCATAGGTCACATAGGCGGCGAACAGCAAGTTGGCGCGCTCGGCCTGCCCGCCGACGTGGAAAATGCGCCAGATCAGGAACACGAACAGCGCAATGACTGTCAGGCAGCCGATGAAGCCGCCCTCCTCGGCGATGACTGCGAAGACGAAATCGGTATGCACCTCGGGCAGGTAGAAGAGTTTCTGCACCGAATTACCGAGCCCGACGCCGAACCATTCGCCGCGACCGAAAGCAATCAAGGCCTGGGTGAGCTGAAAGCCGCTGTTGAACGGATCCGACCAGGGGTCCATGAAGGTCATGAGACGCGCAAGACGATAGGGCGCGAGCATCGACAGCGAGGCCAGCGCGGTCAAGGCCGCGAAGCCCCAGAAAAAGAAACGCACATAGGGCACACCGGCCAGGAACAGCATACCCAGCACGGTGGTGAACAGCACCACGGCTGTGCCGAAATCGGGTTCGAGCAATAACAGGCCGGCAATCAGGGTAATCACGCCGATAGGCTTGATGAAGCCGACAAAATCGCTACGCACCTGTTTGTTATGCCGGACCAGGTACGCTGCGACATAAACCGCGACCGCGAGCTTAGCCGGCTCCGAGGTCTGGATGGTGAAGAAGCCGAAACCTAACCAACGCATACTGCCGTTCACTTCATGACCGAGCCCCGGCACCAGTACCGCCATCAGCAACACTAGCGCAATGAATAACAACGGCGTGCTCCATTGTTCGAAATAGACCAAGGGCGTACGCATCAGAATAGCCGCGCCACCGATGCCGAGGATCGCGGCGAACAGCTGTCGACGAAAAAAATACAACTGTGTCAGGTCGCGATGCTCGGCGATCGAAACCGAGGTCGACACCACCATGATGAGCCCAATGCACAGCAACGCGAACGCGCCGCCGATCAGCCAGATGTCATAGCGAAACGACTGCTCGTCGCTACGCGCGAGCTGCGGCTTGGCCTGCGCAAGGGTGTCAGCGTCGGCGCTCATGGCGTACGGCGTGCCAAGACCGCATCGCGAAACGCCGCACCGCGCGCGGCGTAATTGGCAAACATGTCGAAACTCGCACAGGCCGGCGACAACAAGACCATGTCACCCGCACGAGCGGCGGCGGCGGCGGCCCTGACGGCGTCGCGCATGTCGGTGGCAAACAGCGTGGGAATGCGTCCGTCGATGGCGCTGGCGAACTGCGCGGCGGCCCGTCCGATCAAAACCACGGTGTGCATGTGGGCGACGACGGTAGCGGCGAACTCGGAGAAGTCCGGCTCTTTCGGCTCGCCGCCAGCGATCAGCACGCCGCCGCGGCTATGACACAGACCGCGGATGGTGGCGCACGCGGCACCGGAATTAGTCGCCTTGGAATCGTTGATATAGGCAACGCCATCCACCGTCGCGACCAGCTGAGCGCGATGATCAAGGCCGGTGAAACTGGCGAGCGCCGTGGCCAAGGCCGCGCCGCGCGCGCCAAAGGCATGGCATGTCGCGAGCGCCGCCAAAGCGTTGGCGATGTTGTGGCGGCCTGCGATCTGGAGCGCTTGCACCGGCAGCAACGGCCCGTCCGGTCCAAGCAGTTGCTCGCCGGCCGGGCTCGTGCCCAGGCCATAGTCAGCCGTAGCGGCTGCGCCGAGCGTGAACAGCGCACACGCTCTGTCACGCGCGAGCGCGGCGGTCACTTCATCGTCGGCGTTCAACACTACCCGCTCGGCGCGCGCGAGGATGCGTGCCTTGGCATCGCGGTAGGCGTCGAAACTGCCATAGCGATCGAGATGGTCGGGCGTGATGTTCAGAATGCAGGCGACCCGCGGCGCGAGCGAACTGGTGGTCTCAAGTTGGAAACTCGACAGCTCGAGCACATAACAATCGGGCGCTACGACATCCAGCAGATCGAGCGCCGGCGTGCCGAGATTGCCACCCACCCGCACCCGATAACCATCGGCTTGCAGCATGCGCGCAACCAGGGTGGTGACGGTGCTCTTGCCATTGGTGCCGGTGATGGCGATGACCGGCGCATTAACGGCGCGCGCGAACAGTTCGATGTCGCCGATAACCTCGCTACCGGCGGCGCGCGCAGCGCGTATGGCCGGCTCGTCCAGCGACAGTCCCGGGCTTAAGACGATATGTCGGCAACGGGCGAGGATATTGGCCTCCAGTGCACCGGTTCTTACCCCCACGTCCGGGAATTCGCGACGCACGGCTTCGAGATTCGGCGGCGCCGCGCGGGTGTCCATCGCCAGCACCGAAACACCACGCGCCGCCAGATAGCGCAAGCAAGACAGGCCGGTAATACCGAGCCCGACCACTGCGTAGTCGGCCAGCGGTGCTGCAGTGCGTGTTGAAATCGCAGTCATGGCCGGCCTGCTCAACGTATCTTCAGGGTCGCCAGCGCGACCAGCACCAGCACCACAGTAATGATCCAGAAACGCACGATAACGCGCGGTTCGGGCCAGCCCTTGAGCTCGAAATGATGATGGATGGGCGCCATGCGGAAGATGCGCCGCCCGGTGAGCTTGAACGACGCGACCTGCAGGATGACCGACACCGTTTCCATCACGAATACGCCGCCCATGATCACCAAGGCCAGCTCCTGGCGCACCGTGATCGCGACGGTGCCGATGGCCGCACCCAGTGCCAGCGCGCCGATGTCGCCCATGAAAACCATGGCTGGGTAGGTGTTGAACCACAGAAAGCCGAGCCCGGCACCGACGATGGCGCCACAGAACACGCAGATCTCACCGACGCCGTGCACATAGGGTACGGACAGGTAGTGGGCGAATTTGACATTGCCCGCAACGTAAGCGAACACGATCAGCGCGGCCGCCACCATCACCGTTGGCAGCACCGCCAAACCATCGAGCCCATCGGTGAGATTGACCGCATTGCTGGTGCCGACGATCACGCAGTAGACCACCACGAAATACATCCAGCCGAGGTCGATAGCAACGCTCTTGACGAAGGGCACGATAAGCTGGGTTTCGTTCGGCGATTGTGCGGTGTAGTACAGCGCCCCAGCGGCGCCCAACGCGGCCAACGACTGCCACAGTATTTTGTAACGCGCCGCGAGCCCTTTGGAATTGCGCCTCACGAGTTTCAGATAGTCGTCGTACCAACCGATGGCACCAAACAGGATGGTGTTGATCAGCACTATCCACACGAAGCGATTGGTGAGATTGCTCCACAACAAGGTACTGACCGCAATCGAGACCAGAATCAACAGTCCGCCCATGGTCGGCGTACCGGCCTTCAAAAAATGCGACTGTGGACCATCTTCACGGATAGGCTGGCCGATCTGGAATTTGGCCAGGTGGTGGATCATCTTCGGCCCGACCACGAGCGCGATGAACAACGCCGTCAGCACGCCGAGGATCGTGCGCAGGGTCAGATAGCGGAACACACCGAAGCCGGAGTGATATTTCGCCAGCCATTCGGCAAGGATCATCAACACGCCGGTGCACTCCCTGCGGCGAGCGCATTCGCCACCTGATCGAGGGCCATTGCCCGTGATCCTTTGAGCAGAATGGTCGGCGGCGGCGACGAACTCGCGGCTAGCGCCGTGCGCAATGCCGCCAGCAACCCGTCGCGCGCGCTACTGTGCATGACCGCGCCGCTAAAGCACTCGGCGGCATGCTCGGCAAGCGCGCCGATGGTAAACAGCCGTGACACCCCGGCCGCTTCGGCCTGGGCGCCCACAGCGCGGTGGTAAAGCGCGGCGTCGGGTCCAAGTTCGCGCATGTCGCCGAACACCAACCAGCGCGGCTCACGCTCGGCGCCTAACACCGCCAGCGCAGCCGCCAGCGAAGCGGGATTGGCGTTATAGGTGTCGTCGATGAGACGGCTGCCGGCGACGCCTGCGCGAAACTGCAGGCGACCCGTCACCGCGGCCGTACCCGCCAGGCCGCGCTGGATATCGACCAGCGACGCACCGGCCGCGTGGGCGGCAGCGGCAGCGGCCAGCGCGTTGCGCACGTTGTGCACGCCGTGATGTTGCAAGGCGATTTCGATCTCGCCGCCCGGCGCACACAAGTTAAAGACATTACCCGCGCTGGTCGCGTGCACGTCACGTGCGCTGAAATCGCCGCCCGCACCGAAGGTCACGATGCGGCACGCGCCTGCCAGTTCGCGCCACAACGGCGCCTGCTCGTCCTCGTTGTTGAGGATGGCGACACCGTCCGGGCCCAGTCCCGCGAACAGCTCACCCTTGGTGCGCGCTACGCCCTCGACACTGCCGAAGCCTTCGAGGTGGGCCGGTGCGCAGAGCGTGATCAGGCCGATCTGCGGGCGCGCGATAGCGGCCAGCAGCGCGATGTCTCCGGCGTGATTAGCGCCCATTTCCACTACTGCGGCCTGATGGCTGGCGTCGAGTTGGAACAGGGTCAGCGGCAGACCGATGTCGTTATTCAGATTGCCGCAAGTGGCGAGCACCGCGCCACGCGTACGCATGATGGCCGCGAGCATTTCCTTGACCGTGGTCTTGCCGGCGCTGCCCGTGACGGCCAGCACCGGCAGTTCGAAGCGCAAGCGCCAGTCACGCGCCAACACGCCCAGCGCGCGACGGCTGTCGGCAGTCACCAACTGCGGCAATGAGCAGGGCATTTCACGCTCGACTATTGCGCCGGCCGCGCCCGCCGCTGCGGCATCACTGAGCCGCTCGTGGGCATCGAAGTTCGGTCCGCGCAGCGCACAGAACAATTGCCCCGGCGTGAGACTGCGCGTATCGGTGCTGACGCCGGTGAACAAGGCATCATCGCCGTGCAGACGAGCGTCGAGGACGGTGGCGGCGACCGCGAGTTGCATACTGATCATGGCTGGTGCTCGACCAACGCCCGGGCGATTTCGACGTGATCGCTGAAGGGCGTCAGCTGACCAGCGCTTTCCTGGGTGCGTTCGTGGCCTTTGCCGGCGATCAGGACAAAATCACCGTCGTCGGCTTCCGCCAGGGCGGTACGGATAGCGAGCGCGCGATCGACCTGCACCGTCGCGGCAGATGGCTTGCGCATACCGGCGCAGATCTCCACAGCGATGTCTGCCGCAAGTTCGTTGCGCGGATTATCTGCGGTGACGATCAGTCGTTCCGCATCGCGCTCGGCGATAGCACCCATCAGCGCTCGCTTGCTGCGGTCGCGACCGCCGCCGCAACCGAATACCACCACAATGCGACGCGGCGCTAATGCGCGCAGCGTGGCGAGAATGGCCGCGAGGCTGTCCGGGGTGTGAGCGTAATCGACGAATACACGGGCGCCGCGCGCGGTCCGCCCGCACTCCTCGGCACGGCCCGTCACACCGCGCAGCGCGGGTAACACTTCGGCGGTCGCTTCGCGTGTGTAACCGGCGGCGAGCAGCAGGCCGCAGACGACGAGCAAATTGTCGACATTGAAACGCCCGATGAGACGGCTTGCAATACGCTTGCGCCAACCGTCCATGTCGAGCGTGAATTGCATGCCGGTGGCTGCGGCGACAATGCCGTCGGCGCGCAGGCGCGCGCGCGCATCGCGCGAAGAGCAAGTCCACAGCGCGAACGACGAGGGCAGTGAGCGCACCCACTCAGCACCGAGGACATCATCGATGTTGACCACCGCGCAGCCCAGTCCGGGCTGCGCAAACAGGCGGTGCTTGGCGGCGCCATAGCTATCGAGATTGAGGTGGTAATCGAGATGATCGTGACCGAGGTTGGTAAAGGCACCGGCCCTGATCGCGAGTCCGTCGAGACGCTGCTGGGCGAGGGCGTGGGACGACGCTTCGAGCGCAACCACGGTGCAGTCACGCGCGCGACAACTGGCCAGCCAGCGATTGATGGTGATGATGTCGGGCGTGGTATTGGCGAGCGGCGCGAGCTGTGCGAGCGCGCCGGCACCGAGGGTGCCGATGTAGCCCGCCGCTTCGCCCATTTGCTCCACTGCCTGGGCCAGCAGGTGCGCGACTGTGGTCTTGCCATTGGTGCCGGTGACCGCGCACAGCTTGAGCGCCGCCGATGGCGTGTCGAAGAAACGATTGGCCAGCGCGCCGAGATGCTGGCGCAGCTGCGGGCTGTGTAGCACCGGCACGTCCGGCCGTAGATTGCTCAGCGGTCGCTCGGCCAGCACCGCCAGCGCGCCGCGCGCAATGGCCTGGGCCGCATAGCGACTGCCGTCGTCCTGGTGACCGGCGAGCGCTATGAAGCAACTGCCGGCACGCACTTCACGACTGTCCAGGGTCAGGTCTTCGATCTGCCTGTCGAGCGCCGCCGGTACTGTCACGATATCGCGCAATAGAGTCGACAGTGCTACGCCGTGCAGCAGCGAGGTGGCCATCATTGCGTGGTCTCCGCCGCCCGGTCGCCGTCGTGACCGGCTGCCAGCCATACCGCCTCGGGTGTGGCCTGCACGGGCTGATCGGGCGGGATATTGAGAATACGCACTGCATCGCGCATCACACTGGCGAACACCGGCGCCGCAACCTTGCCGCCGTAATAGGCACCGCGCTGCGGCTCGTCGATGATGACGACGGCGACGAGGCGCGGGTTGTCGGCCGGAATCATGCCGGCGAACAGCGAACGATAACGATGCTCGGCGTAACCGGAAGTGGTCGACTTATGCACGGTGCCGGTCTTGCCCGCCACTGAATAACCCGGCACTGCGGCCAGCGCGCCGGTCCCCTTAGTGATGACGCGCGTGAGCATGTGGCGAATCTGCTGAGCAGTCTGGGCACGGATGATGCGCTTGCGCGGCCCTTGTTCGTCCAAACGCACGATGCTCAAGGGCTGCATCCAGCCATCGCTCGCCAGTACCGTATAGGCACGCGCGAGCTGTGCGGCGGTCACCGATAGGCCGTAACCGAAGGCGAGTGTCGCGTGTTCGATTTCGCTCCAATTGCGATACTCGTTGAGACGACCATAGCCCTCGCCGGGCAGCGCGATCTCGGAGATCGATCCAAAGCCGAAATCGCGAAATGCCTTCCACAGCACTTCTGGCTCCAGCGACAACGCAACTTTGCTCGCGCCGACATTGCTCGACTTCTCGATGATGCCGCCAAGATCGAGTAGCCCGTAGTTCTTGATGTCGCGTACCGTGTCCTTGCCGACCTTGAAACGGCCTGGTGCCGTATCGACCGTCGACTCCGGTTTGTACTGGCCGCTCTCAAGGGCCGCCGCCAGCGTGAAAGGCTTAAGCGTCGAACCGGGCTCGAATAGATCGGTCACCGCACGATTGCGATAGCGCTCGCTGCTCAGGTTGTCACGGTTGTTGGGATTGA
Organism: Pseudomonadota bacterium; assembly: GCA_031362345.1. Lineage (GTDB taxonomy): Bacteria > Pseudomonadota > Gammaproteobacteria > JADJYF01. The sequence goes on along the minus strand of JANLSI010000824.1, from coordinate 9,595 downwards.
ACGACGGCTGATTGACCAGCGCCAGCACTTCGCCGGTGCGTGGGTCCACCACCACCATCATGCCGGCGCGGGCTTCGTTCTGCTGCACGGCTAATTTCAGGGCGCGATAGGCCGCGTACTGAATACGCTGGTCGATACTCAGATAAACGTCGCGGCCGGGACGCGTGGCACGCAGGCGCTCAACGTCTTCTACCACTCGCCCGATGCGATCCTTAATAACGCGGCGCTGACCGGGTTCGCCTTTAAGGATGTGATCGTAGGACAGCTCGACGCCTTCCTGGCCCTGATCATCGACATTGGTGAAACCGAGGATGTGCGCCGCCACCTCACCCGCCGGGTAATAACGGCGCTGTTCTTCCTGCAGATGGAGACCAGGAATTCCCAGACGCTTGAGTGCATCACCTTCGTCTGGCGTCAGATGGCGCTGCAGATAGACAAACTTCTTTTCCAGACGCGGCATGATCTGTGTTTGGAGCTGATCAAGCGGAATGCCGAGAACTTTGCACAGCTGCGGCCACTTGTTGCGCGACTCGACGAAACGACGCGGTTGTGCCCAGGCCGATTGCGTCGGCGTGCTGATGGCGAGCGGTTCACCGTTGCGGTCGAGGATCATGCCGCGATTGGCATCGATGCGTTCGACGCGCAGATAGCGCGCGTCGCCATGGCCCTGTAGAAACTCACGCTTGTTAATTTGCAGATCGAGCCCGCGCCAGCACAGTACCAGCGCGCCGACCATGAACATGCCGACCACGATGCGGCGCCGTAGCTTAAGTTCCCGACGGCTTTCGGCGCGCGCACTCACTGCAGCTCCACCACTTGTCCGAGCGCGGGCACGACCATGCCGAGTTTATCGTTGGCGATCTGTTCGACACGCAGTTCTGCACCCCAAGTCGCCTGCTCGAGCAACAACTGCCCCCACTCCTGGTCGAGTCCCTGTTTGACCTCGTGCAGGCTTTGCAGCTCGACGAACAGACGGCGACTCTGGTGACGAGACAGCACGACCTCCACCGCCGAAGCGAAGGTCATAAGTCCGGCGAGAACGGCGACTGCTAAGGTCTTCATGCAACACGCTCCGCGACACGCAGGCGGGCGCTGCGCGCGCGCGGATTGGCCGCAATTTCGGTCTCGCTAGCCTGTACGGCTTTGCGTGCAACGAGACGAAAGCGCAGATCGGGTGCGCTTGCGGGTTCGCGCGCGAGCGCATCCAGTTCGCGAAAACGGCGTTTCACAACACGATCTTCGAGGGAATGAAAGGCGATGACGAGAAGGCGGCCACCCATTCGCACTAAGTGCAGGGCTTGAGCGAGGGCGCGTTCGATCTCACCCAATTCGTCGTTGATAAAAATCCGCAAGGCCTGGAAAGTGCGCGTCGCGTTATCGATGCGTCCGCCGTGATGAGGAAAGCAGGAGTGCACGACCTTGACGAGGTCGAGGGTAGTGGCGAGCGGCGCGCGACGACGCGCCTCTACCACACGTTTGGCGATCAAGCGCGAGCGGCGTTCATCGCCGAACTGCCACAGCACATCGGCGATTTCATGTTCGCTTGCGAGCGCGAGCCACTCAGCGGCACTTTGACCACTACGCGGATCCATGCGCATATCAAGGGGACCATCATGACGGAAGCTGAAGCCGCGCGTCGCATCGTCGACCTGCGGCGAGGAGATGCCGAGGTCGAACAGAATGCCATCGACTTCGCGCGCGCCGCAGTCTGCGATGGAGGAAAACGCCGCATGCATGACGGTCACGCGGACGTCCTCAGCGGCGAGTTCGCGCGCGCAGGCGATGGCCTGTGGGTCACGATCGAAAACATAAAGTCGGCCAGCGGGGCCGAGATGTTCGAGCAGCGCGCGACTATGCCCACCGCGACCGAACGTCGCGTCGATATAGGTGCCCGATGATTGCACTTGCATGAGCGCAAGTACTTCATACAGCAGCACCGGAACGTGAGCGGATACCGCTATCACTCACAGTGAGAGAGATTCCAGACCGGCCGACGATGAGTCGACGCCGTCAGCGACATCGCGCAACCATTTGTCGCGCTCGCTCTGCCAGCTTGCTGCGTCCCAAATTTCGAGTTTATTGCCCTGCCCCAACAGCGCCACTTGCTTATCGATGCCGGCAATTTCGCGCAATTGCGGCGGTAGCAGCACCCGCCCATGGCCGTCGCACGGACATTCCGTGGCGTAGCCGCGCATGATTTGCTTAGTACGCCGACTCTGGCGGTCGAAGTCGGACAAACCAGCGAGCTTGGTCTCGATCAGCAGCCATTCCGCAACGGGATACAGCCACAGCGCCAGATCCCAGGGATTCAAGGTGATGACGAGTTCCTGGTTGGGCAGCGTCGACAGCAGGTCGCGAATACGCGCCGGGACGGCTAATCGTCCCTTCGCATCGACGCTGATTGTGCTCTGCCCGCGGAACATCTAATCGACAGGGATCGGCGAATGACAGCGGCAGGGATGAGGCATAGACGCCCACGCACTCCCAGCATAGCGATCACGAAAGATCCACTTTCCCCCACTATTTCCCACCAGCCGGCACTATAAGGACGACGGGAGAAAACTGTCAAGCAAATCGGGCTGCCTGGGCGGGTAATTCTTGCTTTAGTTACAGTAACTTAGGATGGTGGTGCGAAAATGCCTACAGGGCAGAAATGCCTGTGGGGAAACGCCTCAATAAATCATCCAGATAAGCTCGTTAGCTCACCTGAATTATCAGATAGAGAGTCGTCCGGACCAAGATCAGGAATGAAAAAGGGCAAGTCGGCCTGTAAGCCGGGTTCTGTATTGCTGCGAAGCAGCACAGTGATCATTCATCTGCGACGCGTGTCGCCACGCGCCTGAAGCGACCTACCCGGGAACTGGTGCGGACCACACTTCACCGCTTGCGCGGCACGTTCCCCTATTTGGTCTTGCTCCGGATGGGGTTTACCCTGCCACCGGTTTTCGCCGGCGCGGTGCGCTCTTACCGCACCATTTCACCCTTACCGCGCGTCGCCGCGTGGCGGTATATTTTCTGTGGCACTTTCCGTGGGCTCACGCCCCCCAGGCGTTACCTGGCATCCTGTCCTGCGGAGCCCGGACTTTCCTCTATCGCCCCGCCCCGACTTTTAAGGGCCGCGGCCAACGACAGCGATCACCCGGCCGACTTGCTGGGCGCAGTGTGGGAGTTCGCGGACCGGAATTCAATGTGTCATGGCTCGTTGGTCGGCCCGGCGGTGACGCGTAATGACACTTGGTAGACCTGATTCCGAGCCCGCCCGCTCAAGGCGGTGACGATACGCACCGCCGTACGGCGGTCGGTTTCGGCCAGCACGATGCGCAGCAGGCGCTCGAGTTCGGCATCGTCGGCGCCCTGTTCGTCAGTGTTGCCCGCCACCAGCACCACGAACTCACCGCGCGTGGCGTCGGGATCTGCTGCCACGCGCAGGCAGAGTTCGGCCAAAGAGCCACGATAAAGGCTCTCGAAACGCTTGGTCAGCTCGCGGGCGACAACTGCCGCACGGTCCCGCCCGAATGCGTTTTGCATCGCTTCTAAACAAGCGACGATGCGGTGCGGCGCTTCATAGAAAATGAGCGTGCGAGGATCACTTGCCAACGCGTCCAGTCGCGCGCCGCGCGCAGCGGTCTGATTAGGCAGAAAGCCCTCGAACGAGAAGCGCGTGGTCGGTAGCCCGGCAATACTGAGCGCGGCGGTGATGGCGCAGGCACCAGGAACCGCGTGCACCGGGATGCCAGCTTGGTTCGCGGCGCAGACGAAGGCATAGCCAGGATCGGAAATCAGTGGCGTGCCAGCGTCTGAGATCACTGCGCAAGCCTGGCCCGCCGCGATGAGGCGAGCCAGCAGTTGGGCACTGACCTGCGTCTCGTTGTGGTCATGCAATGCTGAAAGAGGTGTGACGATGCCAAAATGGTCCAGCAGCCGCCGGCTATGGCGCGTGTCTTCACACAAAATGAGATCGACGGCCGCCAGCGTCGCAGCCGCACGCGCGGACAAATCGCCGAGATTTCCTATCGGTGTAGCGACGACATACACGCCCGGTCGTTCAATTGACACCTCCACGATGGGCAAAGATACTGCCTTAGTGATCTGCTCTGCGCTCATTTCAACACTGCATCCTCTGCGCTTCTTGCTCATTGGCTGCGCCGCACTCATTACATGCGCGTGCACTTCGCAGGGCAATGTACAGGAGCAAGCCGCGGCTGCGGCGCCCGATCCACTGGCGGCTGCCGAGCGACTGTTGGCGCGCGGTGATTACGCGGCCGCCGGCGCGGCCTATGCGGCTTACGCGGCGGAGTTGCCTAGCGAGGACGCCGCGCATATCACCGCCCTGGCTGCACTTGCATTTCAGGATGCGGGCGAGGCACTGCGCGCCACCACCTTGCTAGGCGCGATGGCGCCCGGCAGCGCGGATCGCGATCCGCTCGCCGCACTCGCCCTGGCGCGCGCGCAGTTGCAGGACGGCCACGCCGACACGGCGCTGGTCCTGGCGGGCCGCGCCGACGCCACCACGCTGTCGCCTTATGCACGCGGGGTACAGGCGCGCGTAGTGGCGGGCGCGGCAGCGGCGCGGTCTGATTTCCCGACCACCGCAGCGGCTTGGCTCAAGGCTTTTCTCCTGCCTTACCCGAGCGCCCAGCAAGCGGCGATGACAGATTCGGCCTGGGCAGCGCTCAATCGTCTACCGCTGGCCCAGCTGACAGAACAACTCACCGCGACCGCCGCCGATCCATCCACCCAGGGCTGGTATGCACTCACCGCCATCGCCCAGCAGTCGGGCTTCGATCCGGAAACCCTGCGCCAGAGGCTAGCCGAATGGCAGCAACGCTATGGCGATCATCTCGCCGCGCCACTCCTCGCCGCTGTGCTTGAACGTGCCACTGCAGCGGCGGCGCGACCGCAACGCTTAGCCCTGATCCTGCCCTTCGACGAAACCCTCGGTGGCGCGGGGCGCGCGGTGCGCGACGGCTTCATGACCGCGTGGTTCAGCGACCCCAATGTGCAGGCGCGGCCAGCGGTACGTATTTACGCCAATTCCGGCGAAGACATTCTGGCCGACTACCGGCGTGCGGTCAGCGACGGCGCCGAATTCATCGTCGGACCGCTGCAGAAAAATCTGGTCGAGCGGCTGCAAGCCTTGCCCGAACTGCCGGTCAGTGTGCTGGCTCTGAACGTCGTCGAGAATAAGTCCGCCGGGTCGACACCCCGCGCCGGCTTTTATCAGTTCGGTCTCACCCCCGAAGACGAAGCCAGCCAAGTGGCGCGACGTGCCTATACCAGCGGCGGCCGGGCGCTGATTATCGCGCCGAATTCTGCCTGGGGGACGCGCCTGAGTTCGGCCTACAACAAAGCCTGGCACGATCTGGGTGGCACCGTGCTCGCAGCTATCGTCTATGCGGATACCTCCGCAGCCTATCCCAGCGCCGTGCGGCGCGCGCTCAATATCGACATGAGCGAGGCGCGCGCAACGGCACTGCGACGCATTCTCGGCATCCCGCTGCGCGCCGACACGCGCGTCCGCGCCGACGTCGACGTCATCCTGCTTGCCGCGTTTCCCAACAACGCCCGCCAGTTGCTGCCACAGCTGCGTTTTTTCGGCGCCGATTCCATTCCGGTGTTCTCGACCTCTAGCGTCTTCAATGGCAGCGCCAGGGCTGATCGCGACATCGATCTGAACGGGCTGGTGTTCGGCGATATGCCTTGGCTATTCGGCACCGTCGATGTCGAATCCTTCCGTCTGGTGCGACGTCAGTGGCCGGGACCGGCGCAAACCTATACGCGGCTCTATGGTTTCGGCGTCGACGCCTACCGCATTCTGCCGTTCCTGACGCGCATGCGCGCGCGCCCGACCATGCGCGTGCCGGGCGTCACGGGTGACCTGTGGATGGACGCCAACGGCATACTCCACCGCAATATGTCCTGGATAAAATTCGTTGAAGGCGTACCGACCGTCATCGGCGAGAGCAGCTCGATTGGCGTCAACTGAAGCTGACAAAACGCCGTCTCGGGCGCGCGCCGGCCAGCTCTGGGAGCAACGCGCTGAAGCCTTTCTCACTGCGCGCGGCTTACACTGTGTCGCACGCAATCACCGCTGTCGCGGCGGCGAGATCGATCTGATCATGCTTGCTACCGAGCTACTGGTGTTCGTCGAAGTTCGTTACCGCCGCGGCACGCGTTACGGCACGGCCGCCGAGTCAGTCGACGCGCGCAAGCAACAACGCATCATCTGTGCAGCGCAGGATTTTTTAATGCTGCATCAGGAATTCGCCGACCATGCCTGTCGCTTCGATGTCATTGCACTGCATGGCGACACCAGTGCGCCGGGCTGCGACTGGATTGCGGGGGCGTTTTCTGCATAATGCCTCCGCTGAGTAGCCTGTTTCGCGGTTACGACTTATTGGAAGACAACAGCCTGTGGACCCCATCGAACGTATCAAATCGATTTTTGACGAAAGCATCGCAGTCAAACAACGTTGCCGCGACGAGTTGCCCGCTCTGATCGCTGCCGCTGCCGCCTGCATCGCCGACGCGATCATGAACAGCGGCAAAATCCTGAGCTGCGGCAATGGTGGATCGGCCGGTGATGCCCAGCATTTTTCCTCGGAGATGCTCAACCGCTTCGAACGTGAACGTCCCGGCCTGCCGGCGATCGCGCTGACCACCGATGCGTCCACCGTCACCTCGATCGCTAACGATTATCAATTTGCCGATATCTTTGCGCGCCAGATCCGCGCCCTCGGCAACCCGGGAGATGTGCTGCTGGCTTTTTCCACCAGCGGCAATTCGCACAATATACTCAATGGCATTGACGCCGCTCATGATCGCGATATGCGCATTATTCTGGTCAGCGGCAAAGACGGCGGACAGGCCGCAGCGAGCATGCTGGAGAACGATATCGAGTTGCGCGTGCCGAGCTTTTCCACCGCTCGCGTGCAGGAATCGCACCTCGCCGTGATCCATTGCCTGTGTGATTTGGTCGATGGCCATCTGCTTGGCCAGGAGTCGTAAATGAAAACTATGAGATTCGTTATTGACAGGCTCGCACCGCGCGTGGCGATGCTCGCGATAGTTGCGGGGGTGCTCAGCGGCTGTGTCGGCGTGGTGCTCGGTGGCGCCGCGGGTGGCGCATCGGTAATCAATGACCCGCGCACGGCCGGCAGCCAGGTCGAGGATGAGAGCATCGAACTCAAAGCCGGCACTAGGTTGCGCGGCAACAAGGAGCTCAACCAGCAGACGCATATCAACGTCACCAGCTACAACCAGGTGGTCCTGCTGACCGGAGAAGCGCCCACCGAGGACATGCGCGCACAGGTTTTCGAGTTGGTGAAAGGTATCGAGAAAGTGCGCACCGCGCACAACGAGATCACCATCGCCGCACCCACGCCGCTCACCTCACGCACCACCGATAGCTGGCTTACCACCAGCGTCAAGGCCAAGATAGTGGGGGCCAAAGAGCTGAACGCGATCCGCATCAAGGTTGTGACCGAGGCCGGCACGGTCTATCTGTTGGGTTTGGTCACACAAAAGGAAGGTGATCTTGCCGCGCAGCTCGCCAGTCAGACCGCCGGCGTGCAACGCGTCGTGAAGCTGTTCGAGTACCAGTAAGAGGAACGCAATCCGCGGCGCATCCGCGCGATCCTGACCGAGCCGCCCTTATTTGACGATGGTCAGGTGCGGCGGCTTGGTGCTGGCGCGAGTCGGGGTTGCGGCATCACCCTCGCCCGGTACCGCTGCTTGGCCGACCTCGTCGGTGCTCTCGCCGAGAAAGATGCCCTGCCCATTCTCACGCCCATAGATGGCTTGAACTGCGGTCACGGGTACATCGATATCGTGCGATGAGCCGCCGAAACGCGCGCTGAAGCTGATGCGCTCATTGCCGAGCAGAAGATTTTTGACCGCCGTCGGCGAGACGTTCAGCACGATCACCCCTTTCTCGACGAACTGCCTAGGCACTCTGACCTGATCATCTTTGACCTCAACCAGCAGATGCGGAGTGCACTGATTGTCGACCAACCACTCGTATAAAGCCCGAATGAGATAGGGCCGCGTGGAGGTCATGGGCGTGGCGTTGCTCACGCGGGTGAGTGGGGCCGCGAACTCAGCGGATTTCCTGCTCGACCGGCGACAGGCTGTTCTGAAAGGCACGCCGGTCGAACAGCTTGTCGGCATATTTGAGCAGCGGCTTGGCCTGCGGCGTGAGCTTCACGCCATAACGCGGCAGGCGCCACAGCAGCGGCGCCATGCACAGGTCAACGAGCGAGAACTCGGTCGACATGAAGTATGGGAATTGACCGAACACCGGCGAAATCGCCATCAGATTGTCACGCATGGTTTTGCGCGCGGTGGCCGCCGCGATTTCGTTATCGCCGTCGATATCCGCAGCCAGCGAATAGAGGTCGCGTACGATGCGGTAGCGGAACTGACGATTGTTGGCGCGCGACACCGGGTCGACCGGCATCAAGGGCGGATGCGGATAACGCTCGTCGAGGTACTCCAGCATGATCTGGGCGTCGTAGAGCACCAGGTCACGATCGATCAAGGTCAACAGATTGTGGTAGGGGTTGAGGTCGTTCAAATCCTCGGGTTTGCTGTCCTCGTCGATGAAATGGATTTCGACATTAATGTCTTTCTCCATTAACACCAGGCGCACACTGTGGCCAAGCGGATCGGCGGCGTCTGCATAAAGCGTCATGACCGACCGCCGATTAGCCAGTGCGGTCATATCAATAAACATCCTTCCAGTATTCTCGCTTCATGAGATAGGTGACGATGAACAACACGAACAGAAAGGCCAGCACCCAGAAGCCGATCTTGTAGCGGACCAGCTTGGCCGGTTCGCCGAGATAGACCATGAAGCTCACCAAGTCACGCACCGTCGCGGCGTACTCCTCGGGTGACTGCTGACCGGGCATCGCCAGTTCGAGCATGGCTCCCCCATGGCCTTCGCCATGATCTGCTTCATGTTCGCCAATCGCTGCGGCTTTAACTTGCACGCCCTGCAGACGCGACAGCACCGCTGGCATCGCGGTTTCGGGGAAGTACAGGTTGTTGACCCCGGTGGGGCGCTTCTCATCACGGTAGAAGCTCATCAGGTACGAATACAGCCAGTCCGCGCCGCGCGCGCGAGCGATCACCGAAAGATCCGGTGGTGCCACGCCGAACCACTGTTCGGCATCGGCGGGCTTCATCGCGACCTGCATCGGATCGCCAATCTTATCGGTCGTGAACATCAGGTTCTTTTCAACCGCTTCCTTCGACAGACTGAGATCGTCCACCAAGCGGCTATAGCGCATGAAGCTTGCCGAATGGCAGCTCAGGCAGTAGTTGACGAAGATTCGGGCACCACGCTGGAGATTGAGTTTGCTGTCGAGGTTGGCGTGGCTTTCCAGCAGAGGTGGACCGCCGTCATTGGCCGATGCGGCGCCAACCCAGACCCATATACATAGGGCATAGATGATTTTATTCATCAGTGCGTCACCCTCTCCGGTACCGGCTTGGTCTTGTACCATTTCGTGTAGAACGGCATGAGGATGAAGAACAGGAAATACACGACCGTGAAGATCTGCGCCGTTAACGTCCGCCCTTTGGTCACCGG
>JANLSI010000808.1:0-6447 GCA_031362345.1 Pseudomonadota bacterium | reverse complement strand
GCGTGTACGCCAACTACAGCGAGTCGTCACGCGCGCCAACGCCTATCGAGCTGTCTTGCAACGATCAGATTTTCGACCGTGCGCGGGCCGCAGCTCTCGCTCGCGGTGACGACCCCGACGACGTCGATTTCGAATGCCGCTTGCCGAATGCCTTTCTCGCCGATCCCGAACTCAAACAGGTGGTGGCGAAGAGTGTCGAGTTCGGCGTGCGTGGTTTGCTCGGTGTGGTGCGTCATCGTCTCGGTTATTTTCGTACCGTGAACCACGACGACATCATCTTCCAGACCACCGGTCGCGGCACGGGCTTGTTTGCGAACGTCGATCAGACCCAACGTGAAGGTTTCGAATCAGCCTTGGCGCTCAGCGTAGCCGCGTTTGACTACGCGCTGGCCTACAGCTACGTGCGGGCCACCTTCGCAGACGACTTCAAGGTCCAGAGCCCGAATAATCCGTTCGCCGCTGCCAACGGCGCGTTGGCCGTGCGCGCCGGTGACCGCCTGCCGGGCATTCCTGACCATCAGTTGAAGTTCAGCGCCGACTATCGCACGCCGTGGCGGGTGATGGTCGGCCTCGATGTGCTCTATAACGCCGGACAATATCTGCGCGGCGACGAATCCAATCAGTTGGCCAAACTCGACGGTTATGCACTGGTCAATCTGCGCGCCTCTTATGCCGTGAATCAGCGCTTGGAAATTTTCACCCGCGTCAGCAACCTGTTCGATACCGACTATGCGAGTTTCGGTCTGCTGGGCGAGTCGCCACAGAAAATCCTGCCGGGGCTCGCCGACCAGCGCCCGCTTTTCGTCGGCGCAGGCGCGCCGCGGGCCGCATGGGTGGGGCTCAGGCTGCGCCTGTAGGGACGAGAAAAAACCGCATCAGCGCGTGTGGCGATGGGGTTCAAATGACGTGGTGCGCGTGGGGTTCCGTCGATGGGGCACCGCGATCATCGATCATCGATAGTCAATCGTCGATGGCGATGCCCCATGGCGCTTCGCCCACGGCAATCTTGGCCACCACCGAATTGCGCTTGGTGTCGATCACGGATACCTGGTTGTCGACGCCATCGGTGGTGTAGAGCCGGTTACCGTCACGCGACTGCGCCAGCCCCCAGACACGCTTGCCGACGGCCACGCTGGTGATGATGTCGAGGTTATTGGCATCGAGCACGAACACGCGGTTGGCACGTCCGCCGGCGACATATAGCCGCTTGCCGTCGCGGCTGACGACGATGTCCTTGGGTTTGGCCTGGTCGTCGCTCAAGGCCATCTTGCCGAGGACGGTGCCGCTCGCGACGTCGACTTTCTTCACCTCGCCACCGATCTCGGACGTCGCGTAGGCCAGTTTGCCATCGGCACTGAAGGTGGCCGAGCGCGGCCGCGCGCCGACCAGGATGCTATTCACCACCGTGTGCGCGGGGATCGCGATGATGTGCAGCATATTGGTCGATTCACTAGTGACAATGGCGCGTGTGCCATCGGGCGAAATAGCCACGCCTTCGGGCTCGATGCCAACCTCGATTTCTGCCACCAGCTTGCCGGAGTGAGGGTCGTAGACCGAAGCCTTGGCGTCGTTCTCGTTGGAGATATAAATGTTGCCGTTTTTGTGTACCGCAAACGCTTCCGGATCGTCGCCGCTGGGGAATTGGCCGGTGACCTTGAGGCTATTGGGATCGATGACGGCGATGTGGTTCTCGCCGCTTATCGCTACATACACCGCGCTGCCGTCCGGTGCGAGGCCGACGCCACGCGGGCGTTTGCCGACGGCGATGGTCTTGATGACCTGGTTGGTTTGGGTATCGATGACGCTCACACTGTCGCCCTTTTCATTACTGACGAACACCCGGCCGGTCGCCGCCGCACTGTTGAGAGCCATGCCCAGGAGCAGGGTGAGAAGAACGATACGCATACTAGGACTCCGATGTTGGCAATTGAACTTGAGAAGGCGGGCCGTCGGGCCTATTGGGGGCAGGTGGTCGGGCCGAGGGAATCGAGGTCGCCGTTGGCAACGACACCGCGTACCGGTGCTTCACCGACGATCTCGCCGTGGTCGACCAGCAGCAATGGCTGACGAAGTTGGCCATTGTCGCGAAAACTCATGTCGACACCCTTTTGACCGTCGAAGGCCAGGTCTTTGCGCAAGGCGCTAAGCAGGCCGGCGGGATCGCCGCTCCGCAGGCGGGCAACGGTGTCGGACACCAGTTTGACCGCCGCCCAGGCCGCCCATGCCTGGTCGTTCATGGGCCGGCCTGCCTGTTCGGAATAGCGCTTGTTCAACTGACTGCCGGCATACAGTTCGGCGCGGGCATCCCAGGCGCGCGCTTCGGCGTGGCTGTCCGCTTGTTTCTGGCGCCACTGCTTGAGCGCATCGGCACGCATGGCCTGGCTGGGGATGATATGTAACAGGTTGGCGATGCACTGGGCGCGCAGGCTGTCGTCCTCGGCCGCCACGTTCAGCAGCGGCATGCCCATGGCCTGGGCGGCGAGCGTCGGCAGTTGAGCTGCCTCGCCCTCGATGACAATGGCCGTGACATGTGCGGCGAGGGCAGCAGCGACGTCCTGGGCATGGACCAATTCGTAGTTGAGACCCAGGAACTTGCCCTGGGCATTGGCTTCGCGGATGCCCTGGCTGGCGCCGGCATGGGCATCGCCGGCAGCCGTGCCGATGAAGGCGATGCGAACAGCCAAAGCGGGCGCGGCGTCGGCCTGCACGGCGAGTAGCGCCAAACCTGTGAGCAGGGTGAGCCAGGAGCGGTAGCGCATCTTGCGGCGACTTGGCGATTGGGAATTCATCGATCGAGTGGGGGCATGAGTCATCGAGCGCAATTGACCGCGTGGCGGGTGATCGATGGAAAACCGGGGCAGGCGACAAGTGGGAATGCTTTTCATATTTACATCGTGACTCATGCTGGTCTTCTGCGTTGGATTTCGCTAGTCTGAGCCGGCCCCGAAGCCGTCGCATAACGCTCGGCATTCTATGGGATGGATGCCGGTAATACCTGCGCCCTTAGGCGGCAGGCAAGGGCATAAATTCACGAGGGGAGCGCATGCGACTGCAAGCGGTAATGAGCGCAGGCTCAAACAATGCCGAGGCGGACGCGAATGTCGCGCGCAGTGCTCCCTACGATTATTCGGAACGCGGTCCGATAACGGACACCATCGAGGAGAATCCTGATGCTCAAGGCACTGCAACTCGAACCTGAAAAGTGCACCGGCTGTCTGCAGTGCGAGATGGCGTGTTCGTTTGAGAACGAGGGCGTTTTCAACCCCTCCAAGTCGCGCATCAAAGTCTTCAACTTTCATGACGAAGGTCGCTTCGCGCCTTACACCTGCTCGCAGTGTGCCGAAGCCTGGTGCCTGCACGCCTGCCCGGTGGAGGCCATCGTCATCAATCTTAAGACTGGCGCCAAAGACGTCCTTGAGGATGTCTGTGTGGGCTGCAAGGTCTGCACCATTGCCTGCCCGTTCGGCACGGTCAACTACAACGCTGACAGCGGCAAGGTCATCAAATGTGACCTGTGCGGTGGCGACCCGGCCTGCGCAACGGCCTGCCCGACCGGCGCTATCACCTATGTGGACGCGGAGCACACCGGTCTTGAGCGCATGCGCGCCCATGCTGCACAGTCGATTCCCAAGGCTTGATTCGAACAAGGGGCAAGCGCCATGGCATGGCAACGTAAGATCCTGCGTGTCGACCTGACGGCCGGCACCTGCACACCTGAGCCACTCAACATGGCGTGGGCGCTCAAGTACATCGGTCAACGGGGTCTGGCGACCAAGTATTTATGTGAGGAAATTGACGCCAAGGTCGACGCGCTGTCGCCGGGCAATAAGCTCATCATGGCGACGGGTCCCCTGACCGGCACCATGGCCGCTACTGGGGGTCGCTACTCGGTGATTACCAAGAGCCCGCTGACCGGCGCCATCGCCTGCTCCAACTCGGGCGGCTTCATCGGCGCCGAAATGAAATCGGCCGGCTGGGACATGATCATTTTCGAGGGTAAGTCGCCCAAACCGGTGTACCTGCTGCTTGAAAACGAGCGCGCCGAACTGTGTTCGGCCGAGTCTCTGTGGGGCAAGTCGGTGTGGGAGACGGACGACATCCTCCACACCACCCACCAGGACCCGCTGCTGCGCGTCGCCTGTGTCGGTCGTTCGGCTGAAGAAGGCTGCCTCTATGCCGGTGTGGTAAACGACAAACATCGTGCTGCCGGCCGTTCCGGGGTCGGCACGGTGATGGCCTCCAAGAACCTCAAGGCAGTTGCGATCCGTGGCACCCAGGGCGTTGGTGGCATACGTGATTTCAAGGCCTTCCTACACGCCACGGCGGTGGGCAAGAAAACGCTAAAAGATAATGCGGTGACCGGCATCGGTCTGCCGACCATGGGCACCCAGGTGCTCATGAATGTGATCAACGAGGTTGGCGCGATGCCGACCCGCAACATGCGCGAAGTGCAGTTCGAAGGCGCGTCGAAGATTTCGGCCGAGGCCATGCACGAGCCGCGTGAGAGCGACGGCAAGCCTAACCTGGTGACCAATGCCGCCTGTTTCGGCTGCACCATCGCCTGCGGCCGCATCTCGACCATCGACCCGCAGCACTACACCATCAGCAACAAGCCCGAATATATGGGCGCCTCGGGCGGCCTCGAATACGAGGCGGCGTGGGCGCTGGGCTGCGCTACCGGCGTCGATGATCTCGACGCGCTGACCTACGCCAATTTCATCTGTAATGAAGACGGTTTCGATCCGATCTCTTTTGGCTCGACAGTGGCGGCGGCGATGGAATTGTTCGATATCGGCGCTATCACCACCCAGGACACGGGCGGGCTGGAACTGCGGTTCGGCTCGGCTGAGGCTCTGACCAAAGCGGCTGAATTGGTCGCGACCGGCACAGGCTTCGGGCGTGAGCTGGCGCTGGGGTCCAAGCGGCTGACCGCTAAGTACGGCCACCCGGATCTGTCGATGACGGTCAAGGGCCAGGAATTTCCAGCCTACGATCCGCGCGGCATCCAGGGCATGGGGCTGACTTACGCGACCTCTAATCGTGGTGCCTGCCATCTGCGCAGCTACACGGTGTCTTCGGAGATCATGGGCGTGCCGATCAAGACCGACCCGCTCTCGACCGAGGGCAAGCCGGAGCTGGTGAAAGCCTTTCAGGATGCCACGGCGGCGGTCGATTCGACCGGACTGTGTGTGTTCACGACCTTTGCCTGGACCTTGGCCGACATCGCACCCCAGGTTGATGCCGCCTGTGAAGGGGGTTGGACGCCGGAGTCTTTGCTCGAAGCCGGCGAGCGCATTTGGAATCTGGAGCGCCAGTTCAATCTCGATGCGGGCCTGACGGCGGCCGACGACACCTTGCCCAAGCGTCTGCTCAAGGACGCCGCCAAGACTGGCCCGGCCAAGGGCCAAGTCAACCGCCTGCACGAGATGCTGCCGCATTATTATGCGATTCGCGGCTGGACTACCGACGGTCGTCCGACCGCTGACACCCTCAAGCGACTCGACGTCTAATCGCGTCCGGCGACCCATCGGAGTAGACCCCGTATGCAACACGTAGTGATCGGAGCAGGGCCGGCGGGTGTCATCGCCGCGGACACCTTGCGCAAGTTACAGCCGGCCGCGACTGTGACCCTGGTCGGGGACGAGCCAGAAGCGCCTTATTCGCGCATGGCGATCCCGTATTTCCTGACCAAACAGATCGCGGAAGAGGGTACCCATCTGCGCAAGACCGCAGATCATTTCACGACGCGAAATATCAAGGTCCTGCAGAAACGGGTAGAGCATCTGGATCGTATGGCCAAGCAGCTGAGCTTGGCGGGCGGCGACAAGCTGCCCTACGACACGCTGCTGATCGCGACCGGTTCGCTACCGGTATCACCGCCGATCCCGGGCATCGACCTGCCGGGCGTGACTTCATGCTGGACGCTGGCTGATGCGCGGCGTATCGCAAACACGGCCAAGCCCGGCGCGCGGGTGGTGTTGATGGGGGCGGGTTTCATCGGCTGCATCATCCTCGAAGCCTTAGCCAAGAGCGGTGCGACCTTGACCGTGGTCGAAATGGAAGGGCGCATGGTGCCCCGCATGATGAACGACACCGCCGGCAACATGATCAAAGACTGGTGCCAAGACCATGGTGTAGCCGTGCATACCTCGACCAAGGTCAATGCCATCGAGAAGAACGGCGCAGCATTGCGCGTGGTGCTGAATTCAGGCACCACGGTCGAGGCGGATATGGTGGTCTCGGCGACGGGTGTCAGGCCCAATATCGATGTAGTGAAGGGCAGCGGCATCAAGACCGATCACGGCATCCTGGTCGATCGCCATATGCAGACCAACGACGCGGCGATATTCGCTGCGGGTGATGTGGCGCAGGGCATCGATTTTTCGACCGGTGAGTACTCGGTGCAGGCCATCCAGCCGACCGCTGCCGATCACGGTCAGCTTGCGG
>JANLSI010000801.1:0-1919 GCA_031362345.1 Pseudomonadota bacterium | reverse complement strand
GGCGGTCGAAGCCGCACCCGATGCCGCACTCATGCACTTCCATCTCGGCATGGCCTATCTGGCCAAGGGCAATAAGGTCGGTGCCCGCGAGCATCTGAGCAAGGCCGTGGAAAGCAATGTGCCGTTCAAGGGTATCGAGGACGCGAAGAAGGCGTTGGAGGAATTGTCGAAGGGCTGATCTGACCGCGTGCCGGTGCGGGATGGGGTGCTAGATTTGCACCCCTGCCTTCAGCGGCCCACCCCTGTGTATCGAAGTTTATTAACCGCGGCCATTCTCGCGCTGAGCATCACGCCGGCTGTGGCCGGCGCGCTTGACCTCAGCGGCGATATCGCGCTCGAAGTGCGGGGTTTCTTTCAATCACCGCGCCTGCCTGCCCAGGGCGATGCCAGCGTCTCGCTGGCTTTCAATCCCGAGATCTATTCTGCCTGGAACGACGGTGCCGATAGTCTGCTGTTGGCGCCCTTCGCGCGGCTCGATCAGAACGACCGGCGTCGCAGCCACGCCGATATTCGCGAACTGACCTACGTGCATGCGGCCAGCGCCTGGGAGCTGCGGATCGGCGCGCGTCGAGTGTTCTGGGGCGTCGCTGAATCGAATCACCTGGTCGACATCATCAACCAGACCGATTTGATTGAGGACCCGGACGGCGAGGATAAATTCGGGCAGCCGATGGTGAATCTGGCCCTGAAGCAGCCCTGGGGCACGGTGGACCTGTTCGTGCTGACGGGTTTCCACGAGCGCAGCTTTGCCGGTCGTGAAGGGCGGCTGCAGGCGCCTTTGCCGGTGGATGTCGATCATCCGTACTTCGAATCACCGGCCGGCGATAAACACGTCGATTACGCCCTGCGTTACTCCCACACCTGGGGACCGTTCGATATCGGTCTCGCGGAGTTTTGGGGCACGAGCCGCGAGCCGCGGCTGACGCTAGCGCCAAGCGCGAACGGGCAGCCCGCGCTGCGACCCAGCTACGACATCATCCACCAGAGTAGCCTCGATCTGCAGGCGACCGTCGGCAGTTGCGCCTTCAAGATCGAGGCGTTGCGGCGCGCGGGCCAGGGTGCGACCTATGTCGCCGCCGTCGGCGGATTTGAATACACCCTGGTCGGTGTGTTCGGCTCGGCTTTCGATCTCGGCCTGCTCGGCGAATATCACGTCGACCAGCGCGGTGACCGCGCGCCCACGCCCTTCAATCACGACGTCTTTGTCGGCTCGCGTCTGGCGGCCAACGACGCCGCCGACAGTCAGGTCTTGAGCGGCGTGGTGGTCGATGTGCACGGCGGCGGTGAGTTCTTCAATGTTGAGGCCAGTCGTCGCTTCGGCGATCACTGGCGGCTGGAACTGGAACTGCGCCTGCTCATCGATATCGCGCCCGCGGACGCGTTCTACAGCATCCATCGCGATGACTATGTGCAAGTGGAGTTGGCGCGCTTTTTTTGAGGCGCGGGATAAGGGTCTGACTGGCACTGCACCACACCATCGATACTGATTTCTTGAGCCCTGCCGCTGTGCACCATCGTGCCTTTGTGAACTAGGTGACATTACCGACGCCGACGTTACCTAGAAGACAAGAGGGTAATCGTTAACATTTGTTTCAGACCATCGTGTTCACTTTCGGGCTGAATTGCGATGGCGCGCCTTGATGGAGGGTCCCAAGGCGACTATTGCCCCATGCGAGCCATGCGCTTTACCGTCGCCGGTACCCTCCGTTTGCCACCCTAGGAGGAAATGCAATGAGAGCAAGACGTTCGAATATCGGTTCCAGACTCAAGGTCGTGGTTGGCCTGGCCTTGGCCGCGATGCTGTCGTCGGCGCAGGCCTTAAAAGTCGACATGTACGCCATCGGCAACTGGAGCGCGGGTAACTGCGCGCCGGGTGACGTCGATACCAATCGTACTTCCTGGCCGGGCATGGCCCAGGC
>JANLSI010000789.1:0-2065 GCA_031362345.1 Pseudomonadota bacterium | reverse complement strand
CCGCTGAGATGCTGCGGGTCTTGAAGCCGGGCGGCGTGATCGCTTTCTCGACCTGGCCGCCGGAACTCTATGTCGGGCGCATGTTCGCCCTGGTCAGTTGTTACTTGCCACCCATGCCCGACGGTGTGCGTTCTCCCATCGAGTGGGGCGACCCGCACCTCGTGCGTGAACGTCTTGGCACCGCCGTAGGCGATCTGCGTTTCGATCGCGGCTGTCTGCGCTTTCCGGCCTTGAGCCCTGCCCATGCGCGCGGTTTCATGGAACGCAATGCTGCGCCGGTGATGAAGGTGGTCGAGACCCTGGGTGGCGATGGTCCGCGACTCGCGCAGTTTCGCGACGAGTTTGACGCGCTAGCCACGCAATACTTTCACGACAATTTTGTGCGCCAGGATTTCCTGATGTCGCGCGCGGTGAAGAACTGAGCCCCGTTTTTAGACCACCACTTCGAAACCAGAGAGAACGCTATGATCCTCTACGAACATCCGCTGTCGCCCTATGCCCAGAAGGTCAAAATTGCGCTGCGTGAAAAGAACCTGCCTTTTGAATTACTTCTGCCCGACGGACTGGGCAGTGGCGCGGGCTTTAGCACGGACTTCGCGCAAGCGTCGCCGCGCATCGAAGTGCCGGCGCTGGTCGACGGCGCGGCGCGGGTCTTTGATTCGACCATCATCCTCGAATACATCGAGGACAAATGGCCTAACCCGCCGCTATTGCCGCGCGATCCGGCCGCGCGCGCCCGCGCGCGCATGATCGAGGACGTCATGGACACCCACTACGAGGCGATCAATTGGGGTCTGATCGAGATCCGCTTCATGGGCCGCATGACGAACGAACTCGCCGCACATTTGCGCGCCCAGGCCGGCGTGCAGACCGCCGCCTGGCGGCGCTGGCTGACGATTGAACTGGGCAACGCACCGTGGTTTGGCGGCGAGAGTTTCGGCTGGGCTGATCTCGCCGTTGTGCCCTATATCAATTGCTCGGCCAGTTTCGGTTTGCCACCCGAGCCGGGTTCGCCGCTGGCGGCGTGGCTGGCGCGTGTCAACGCGCGGCCAACGGTAGCTCTGACTGCGCAGGAAGCCAGCGACTCGATAGCAAGCCTTGAGGGTCTCGATGAATTGATTCGACAAGGGTTGTTCAAGCGCGAATATCGCGACTATCGCCTGGAATGGATGATTAAATCGGGCGGCATACAGGTCGTGCTGGACGGCATCGCAAAAGACAATATCCGCTTTTCGCCGGACTTCGACGGGCCGCGCTGAGGCACGGTGAGGTCCTGTTACTATGCCGGCTCGCGGCGGCCATGCCCGCCGCCTCTATCCCGATTGACAGTGGAATCCTGCCCATGGCCATCAACGATGATCTGATCCTGGCGCTGTTCTGCGATTTCGAAAACGTCGCGCTCGGCGTGCGTGATGCCAAGTACGCGAAGTTCGATATTGCACGGGTGCTGGAACGGCTGCTGGTGAAGGGCAGCATTGTGGTCAAGAAGGCCTATTGCGATTGGGATCGCTACAAGGAATTCAAAGAGCAGATGCACGAGGCAGCCTTCGAGCTGATCGAGATCCCGCATGCGCGACAGTCGGGCAAGAATTCGGCCGACATCCGTATGGTGGTCGACGCGCTTGACCTCTGTTACACCAAGTCCCACGTCGATACGTTTGTCATCATCAGCGGCGACTCCGATTTCTCGCCCTTGGTCAGCAAGCTGCGCGAAAACGCTAAGACCGTAATCGGGGTGGGCGTGAAGAATTCGACTTCCGATCTGCTGATGCGCAACTGTGACGAATTCATCTTCTACGACGATCTGGTGCGCGAGCAGGAGATCAGCCGGCGCAAGCGTCGCCGCCCGGCGGCCAAGAAAGCCGCGCCGGTGGCTGGTGCTGTCGCCGCCGAGGCGACCGTCGCCGAAGTGCCCAAGGCTAAAGAGGAAGATCGCCTGCAGGCCGGTATCGATTTGATCATCGAAACCGCCGACGCCATGCATGCCGAACGCGGCGAGGAAGGTATTCTGTGGGGCTCGATGATCAAGCAGGCGCTCAAGCGCCGCCGCCCTGAATTCAACGAG
>JANLSI010000784.1:0-3549 GCA_031362345.1 Pseudomonadota bacterium | reverse complement strand
CAATTGGTCACAGAGCGGCGTCGAACGCCGCCCACGCTCAGAGCGGAAGTTCCCAGGACAATTGCAAACTGCCCTGTCGTTCGATCTGGTAGCCGTTTTTCCATGTCGCCGCCTGCGCAAGGAAAACGGCCAGTGGCGCTTCGCCTATCGCAAGGTGCATATCGATCATTAGGAGCGATTGCCCACTCATCCTATTCCTTGGCCTGCGAGGGGGCGTTTAGATTCACGCGCTGCGCACCTATACGCTCACCCCGCAGTGCCATCGTCCTTTTTGCCAAGCAAAGCACCCAAGGCCGCAAACGGCTGGTGGCTCGCTATCGGCGCTCGGCCTGCACTGCCCTTGGCCGGGCCCAGTTGTTCGAGCAGGCGCGCATGTTCGTTGTCGTGACAATAGACGCACAGCAACTCCCAGTTGCTGCCGTCGGCGGGATTGTTGTCGTGATTGTGGTCGCGATGATGGACGGTGAGTTCCTGCAGATTGGCACGGGTGAATTCCCGCGTGCAGCGGCCACACACCCAGGGGTAGAGATTGAGCGCTTGTTCGCGATAGCCGCGTGCGCGCTCTTCGCTATGGCGGCGCGCCTCGGCGACCACGCGATCCAGTTTGGCCTCGTCGAGCGGGCCGCGTGCTTTGGCCATCAGATGTTCAACTCCGCGATATTCAAATCACCCTCGTTACGCAGTCGCACCGTGCATCCGACCAGGTTGTCGGTGGTCAGGGCAGTGAAGCTCGCTGCGTCGCCGCGCGTGTTGGCGACGAAGCGCAAGCCGGCGTCGGTGCGGCCATAGAGCAGCGCACGAGTCGGCTGCTGTTGGCGATCATAGATGACCGTATAGGTTTCGAGGGTGCCGCCGCCCGCTGCCTGCTCGGCGATGGCGACCGGCGCGGCGCCGGCTTGCGCGTGGGCGTCATCTTCCAAATCGCAGCCACTCAAATCGACATCGTGCGGTTTCACGCCGTAGATGCCGACCGCGTACTTATGCATGAACCAGCCGAGTGCGGTGGTCATGCCACTGCGATAACGTCCGCTCGCAAGCATCTGCGCCATGGTCGCGATGCCGTGCAACGCATAGTTGCTGCCCGGACCGCCGAAGAAGCCCAGACCGCCGGTCAGGGTCAAGGGGCGCGGATCGCCGTCCACCAGCCCCAGGGTATTGCGCGCTACCGTCACCGCGCAGGGGAAACAGCTGTACAGATCGAAACACTCCACCTCGGACGCGCGCAGTCCGGCGCGGGCCTGGGCTTTGTCGGCAGCCTGTTCCAGTGCCGGGCTACGGGTAAAGACACTCTTCTGCACCATGAAGCGCTGTCTGTCTTTGGCGTAGCCGCCGCCAAGGAAATACACCGGCTGGCCGGCACCACCACGCGTCGCGGCCGCGCGCTCGGCGGTAGTGAGAATGACCGCCGCGCCGATGTCGGCCATCACCAGCGAGACCATGCGTTTGGTATAGGGGTAGCAGATCGGACGATTGTCGGCGGACGGTGTGGTGATGGCAGTCGCGCTGAGCGGCGCGCGCGTCCAGGCATTAGGATGGCACGCTGCGACTTCGCTGAAGCCAGCCCACATGCCACCGACTTGGGCCAGCCATTGTGCGTGACTCAAGCCCGACTGCGCCCACAGCGCCACTTCGAAAAGCGGGAAACCATGGATCGGCAGGCTGAGCCCATGACGCTGTTCGAGCGCATTGCTGCCGACTGCGTCTTCTTCGCCGTAATCGTCGGGGATGCCCTGGATCAAGGCTTGTTCGCCGCGCACTGCATCGGACGTACGTGGGTAATAGGTTTCGGCGCCGACCAGCAGCACCGTGCCAGCCTCGCCGCGCGCCAGCATGCCGGCGGCATGATTGACAAATTGCTGGGGCACCTGGCCACCGATGCCGGACAGTTCGATGTGGCGCGGGCGGAACCCTAGACGCCGCGCTAATTCTTCACCCGGCACGCGCAGCACGCGACTTTGTGCGCGTACGACCAGGAGGGTGTCGATAGACGCCAGGACACCGACACCGGCCTGGGCCGCCGCGTCACGCGCGGCGCGCTCCATCATATCGAGCGGTTCCATGTGGGGCGGCGCGGCCTGCTTAAGCTGCGTCACCTGACCCCAGCCGGTGATCATGATGGACTGTGCCATGGGCGTTCCTTGTTTCTACAAAACCGGCTGGACGTCTTCAACCCGGCGCGCCAGGCGGTCCAGCCACACCACCCGCACATTGCGCATCGCGACGCGCGCCTCAAGTTGGAAATGTGCGAAGGACTGGCCACGACCGGCCGCCGTCTGCTCGGTCAGTTCGAGGCCAGCAAGGCCGTGATAATAGACATAGCCGGTGTGGGCGAGGGCGATTTCATGGCCCTGGTCGTCGCGCAAGTGGACGGTCACCGAGCCGGTCGGGTGGGTGGCCTCGAAGTCCGCCGGTGCCTCGCCGCGCACGAACAGCACCATGCGCACACCGGGGCTGCGCGCGATCATCGGCTCCCGCAGTTCCACCACCTGCTGGCCAACGTCGACGTTGAAGGGCGCAACCAGCAGCGCATCGGGGTGTAAGGGCAGCGCGCCGGCTACGGCGAAATAGAACAATAAAGCACCCATCGCGTGTTCTCCCGTCGAATGTTAGTCGGCAGTATACGAGGCTGGCGGGGCGATAGAGCGCACAAAGCACGGGCTGCGCGAGTTCCACCGCTGGGCCCTGGCGGTTTACCCTAGGAGCTATTCCTCGGCGCGTTGGCGCGTCGCGGGTCTGGCCGCGCACCACGAACAAATAGGACGGAGTAGCTGTTGACCTATCTGACCTGCCATTCACGGCTGGCTCCCAGCACCGCAGGGGCGCGATGACAGACCTTACGCCGCGCGCCGGACGTCGCGATCTCGACGCCGTTGGCCAGGCCCTGGTCGCGTGGCTCTGCCAACGGCCGGGCTATGCCGGCGCGCTCGTCCACGGCCTGACGCGACCGGCCGGCGCCGGACTGTCCAACGAGACTTATCTGTTCGAGTGCCAGGTTGGGCGTCGCCGTGAAGCCTTGGTGATGCAGGTCGGGCCGGCCGCTGGCGGACTGCTCCGTGACTACGACCTGGGCGTGATGGCGCGTGTGCTCGGTTCGCCGTTCTACGTGATGGAGCGCGTGCGCGGCCAGGTGCCATCGGACAATCCCTCTTATCACAGCGGCGGCTGACTGGCAGAGCTGCCGGCCGCGGCCCAGGCCGAGTGCTGGTATTCCGGCCTCGCGGCGCTGGTCGCCCTGCACCGTCTCGAGCCGCTGGCCGATGGTTTCGAATTTCTGATCACGGCGCCGTGGGGCATGGCGCTCGATGAACTCCAAGGCACGCGCCCGCCCGCCGCGCGCCCGCGCGTGCATTGGGGTGACGCCAAGATCAGCAATTGTGTGATCGACGACCACCAGGTGCGTGCGCTGCTCGACTGGGCGCAGTGGCGCTCGCTTGGTCTGACGCGCCTAGCCCATCTGCCCTCGCCGCAGGCGACGGTGGTGTACTACGCCGCGCTTGCCGGCCAGCCGCAGCCCCATGTGTTGTGGTGGTTCAAATTCGGCCTCACGCG
>JANLSI010000772.1:0-14247 GCA_031362345.1 Pseudomonadota bacterium | reverse complement strand
GCACCGTTGGCAGGGTCGATGATCTTTACTTCGATCTGGGGAATGGGCTGGCCGATGGTTTCGCTCTTATCGAGCGCGTTGTCGTGGGGTCGGGTGTGGGTGATGGCCGGTGAGGTCTCGGTCTGACCGTAGCCGATGATGAGGGTCACACCGAATTGCTCTTCGACCTGCCGCACCACTTCCATCGGTACGATAGTGGCCCCCGAGAACACCGTCTTCAGGCTGGACAGGTCGCGCGGCTGGCGGCGCTGCGCCGCGAGCAGGGCTATCAACATGGTCGGCACGCCGAAGGTATAGGTGACGCGCTCCTGTTCGACGAGATCGAGCATGGACTCGGCATCGAAAGCCGCCGGCTGGACCATGGTTGCGCCGACCTGCGCCATACCCAGCACATTGCCTACGCAACCTGCGGTGTGGAACAGCGGCGCAACGGCGAGGTTCACGGTGCTCTCGTCAAGTCCCTTCACCAGCACCATGATGCGCGAGTTGTTGGTCACGCTGTAGTGATTGAGCAGTGCGCCCTTGGGTCGGCCTGTGGTACCGGAGGTGTACTGAATCATGCAGGCTTGGCGCGGATCGACCACCGGCAGCGACCCACCGCCATCATGGCGCGTAACGAATGCGGCCAGGTCATCGAAACTCACGATGCTGTCGAGCACCAGGCCTTCGGCGGCCAGCGCCTCGTCGATCGCAGCGCGCATGTCGAGACCACGATAATTGCGCTCATGAAACACGCCGCGGGCGCGCGACTGGCGTAATACATAAGCGAGCTCGGCCGGTCGATAGGCGGGATTGACCGTCACCAGCACCATGCCGGCCAGCGCCAGACCGTACTGCACGATGACCCATTCCGGACTATTGCCGGCCCACACCGCGACGTGCGCACCGGGCGCATACACATTTAACAGCGCCCGCGCCGTGCGCTCGGCAGCGGCCAGCAACGCGGCATAGGTCCAGCGCCGGCGTTGCGCCGGATCGGGATGGCCCTCGACCAAGGCGATATTGTCGGCATAGGCAGCGGCGGCGTCACGCAAGACACCACCGCAGGTGGTCTCGATCAGCGCCAGATCGGTACTCGCGGGCCAATAGGACTCGGTCAACGGGGTCATGTCGGTAGCTCAAGTACGTGCTTGGCAATGATATTGCGTTGGATCTCGTTGCTGCCGGCATAAATAGGCGCCGGCCGCGCGTTATAGAAATGACTCAAGACATCGACTTGCACGTCGCCAAACACGATGGGGCCGCGCACACCGCCGGCCTCACCTGCCGCCGCCACGATCATCTCGCTCAGGCGCACATAGGTTTCGGTCGACCAGATCTTAAGGATGGAAATATCAATGCCCGGTTCTTCGCCGCGCTTGATCATCGCCGCGTAGTTGCCATAGAGGGCTTCGAGATCGAGCACGTCGAGTGCGATACGCACCAAGGCGTCGACGAAGATTGGGTCGCCCAGGCGACCATCGGCCTGTGCCAATTCGCGCAGCTGATGCAGTGCGTGCTGGCAGAGCTTGGGACTGCCGACGAATAAGCGTTCATGTCCGAGCAGCGATTTGGCGATGGTCCAGCCCTGGTTCAGTGGCCCGACCAGATCGGCGCGCGGCACGCGCACGTTGTCGAGGAACACTTCGCAGAGATCGACGTGGCCGCCGAGATTCACAATCGGCCGCACCGTCACACCCGGTTGATCGAGACAGATCAACACGAAACTGATACCGGCCTGCGGCTTGACCTTGGCATCGGTACGCACCAAGCAATACATATGCGTAGCGTCCATGCCATGGGTAGTCCAGGTTTTCTGGCCGTTAACGATGAATTCATCGCCTTCCAGTACCGCACTGGTCGCGAGCGAAGCAAGGTCTGATCCGGCATTCGGTTCCGAATAACCCTGACACCAGATCTGCTCGCCGGTCAGCGCGTGGTGCAGATAACGCTCACGCTGCTCAGGCGAACCATAGGTTTGCAGGATCGGGCCGATCATGACGATGCCCTGATCCGGCGCGCGCGCCACGCCCCAGCGCTCGATCTCTTCGATGAAGATCAGCATTTTGCTCGGCCCCAATCCCATCCCACCGTGTTCGCGCGGCCAGGCCGGCGCCGCCCAGCCACGCGCCACCAGGCGCCCATGCCAGTGACGGATCTCAGCCCAGCGCAACTGACCCGGTACGTGGCGCAACTCGGTGGGATAGTTGGCTTCAATCCAATGCCGCACCGTGCTGCGGAACAGGCGATCCTCCACCTCGTTCCAATCACCGCCGGGCGGCGCGTAGGTAGCGGGCAGCGGCGCCGGCAACGCGGCTTCGGCCGCGCTCTCGCCGTGCAAGAGGCTAGTCATGACACGCAGTGGTTCGATCGCACCGCTCAAGCGTGCACTCATCGCCAGCGCGCGTTGCACATAAAGAGAAACATCGCATTGTTCGGTATAACCGATGGCGCCATGCAGCTGAATACATTCGCGTACCACCCGCGTGGCAGTGTCGCAGGCACGCAAACGGACGCGCGCGCAGGCCAGTTCGCACTCGTCGCCTTGCTCGCAGGCCGCCACCGCCGCATCCAGCGCGGCGACACACAGGCGCAAGTGCATATACATATCGACCGCGCGATGCTGCAGCGCCTGGAAGCTGCCCAGGGCGCGACCGAACTGGCGGCGTGTGCGCAGATAATCAAGTGTGGTCTCAAACAAAGCCTCACACAGACCGATCAAATAAGCACTGCCGCCGACGGCACCTAAGGCCAATGCACGCTGCACGGCTAACGCAGTGGTAGTCATCACCGCTGACGATGGGCAGCGCAGGGCTTCACACCGCAGCTGTGCGTCGCGCGTGCCATCGGCGAGCTCGCGCACCTGCAAGACGAGACCGTCGCTCTCGCGCGGTATGGCGCATAGCAGCAGCGCGCCATCGCACAGGACCGGCAATAAGACCACATCGGCGTCTGCCGCCAGGGGTATCTGGGCGAACACACCGCTCAGCACATAGTCCTCACCATCTCGAGATGCACGCAGCGGCGAGCGCCAAGCAACCGGCGACAATGGGCAGGTATAGACGGTGCTGCCATCGAGCAGCGCATTCAAGCGTCGCTCCTGATCGGCTGACGCGGCCAATAAACTCGCCGCGACTACTGCGCACTCGATGACCGGCTCGGCCGCCACCACGCGCCCGAGTTGCCGGCACACGCTGGCGACTGCCGCCGCGCCCAGGCCCAGACCGCCCTGCGCTTCCGGCACTGCCAGGCCGCACCAGCCGAGGTCGGCCATCTCGCGCCACACATCACGATCGAAAGACTGACCCGCAGCGCGCAAGGCGCGCAAGCGGCGCGCCGGCAAGGCGCGTGCACAGTAATCGGCCACGCTATCGCGCAGCAGGTCGGCGAGGTCCGGCTCGGCACCGGCTAGGGAGGTCGAAGTTTGCATGGGCGGCAGCATAACGGCCCGGCGAAAATCCGCAATTAGACTTGCGGGGAGGGCGGGGGTGAAGCGGCGACGAAATAAAATTTCCTGTGGGTCCGACTTGAGTCGGACCCACAAAGATCCAGAGCAGCGAATTAAGCCTACAGATTGCCTTTGTGCTGCACGCCATCCACCGGCAGCATCGCACCCGACACCCAGCTGGCCTTGTCGGAAGCCAGGAACACCACCGCATTGGCGACTTCGTCCGGACGGCCCATGCGGCCGCCGGGAATACTCGACAGCACGACGTCGAAGAACGCTGGTGTGTCGCGCTTGACGCTCTCCCAGAAACCACCGGGGAAATTGATCGAACCCGGTGCCACGCAGTTGACGCGGATATTCTTCGGCGCGAGTTCCATCGCCATGCTCTTGGAATGACTGATGAGGCTGGCCTTGGCGGCGGCATAGGCCGCGACGCCGGGCAGACTCGCTTCGAGGCCCGAGATCGAGCTGATATGAATGACCGCACCGCCGCCTTGGGTTTCCAACCAGGGTACGACCTTCCAGGTCGCCCGCACCGCCGCCATCACATCGACCGACAGACTCGCCGCCCAGCCTTCTTCGTTGTCGGTCACGCCGAAGCCCGAGGGATTATTCACCAGCACATCGACCCGCCCAAGTACGGCATGGGCGCCATCGAGGAACTTACCCAGCGCATCGGCATTGCCAACATCACAACTGGAAGCGAACACTTTCACTCCGAGTGCGGCCAATTCGGCGCGCGTTGCTTCCAAGGCATCGGCGCCCCGTGCGCAGATCGCGACGTTCGCCCCTTCCCGGGCGAATTCCAAGGCGATGGCCCGCCCAATGCCCTTGCTCGCGCCGGTGACGATGACGCCCTTGCCCTTGAGTCCGAGATCCATGTGCTTTCCTCTGTCTGTGGCGGCAGCGGCTGCCGCGCGTAACGATTTACAGGACCAGACTCGGACCGCCGGTGTTGGTCCAGTAGTCGTTGTCGTAGTACTCGCGCCACTCAATTATCTTGCCGTTCTCGGTCAGCTCGAACATGCCACAGACCTTGAGCTCCATCTGCCACACGCCGCTGCCGTTCCAGTCCCACTGGTCAACGCGCTCGGTGATGACCTTGTTCTCGTGGCCGAAGCAATTGACGATCTTGAACTCGACCTTCTTGGCCGGCACAAAAATCGACGCGATCATTTTGCGCACATTGTCCTTGCCACGGATCGCTTCGAGCGGCTGATTCAGATAGCACATGTCCTCGGTGCACTGCGCCATGCAGGCCTCGACGTTGAGGTCATCCCAGCCTTTCAAAAAGGCGCGCACCACACCGACATTGCGCGCAATCTTCTGTTCGTTAGTCATGATATCCATGGTCTCCATCTCAAGCCGCGCGCTGGCGGCGTTGGGCCTGAAAGGCCGGCGGGATGACTGCGTCGCTGTCAAAGGGCGCCGGTGAACCGAGCTTCTGCAATAGGGGCATCACTTCCTTGGCATACAGCCGCAGGCTAGAGCGCGCGTCGGCAAAGGGCATGCCGGCGAACTTGAAGGCCGACACGTTGCCGCAGATGTCGAACATCTGGTGCATGGCGACGACCTTCTCATAGCACTGCTCGGGGGTGCCATAGACCTGCATGCCCAGGAACAGATCGACCACGCCGTCTTCATCGTAGCTCGCCGCCTGCTGCTGGTAGTGCTCGTAGTTCTTGATGCTCTTGAAGTGCTCACCCAGCAACTCGTAGTGCTTGACCACTTCGCGCCAGTAGCCAGCGATATATTTGCGCGCCATCTCTTCGGCGCGTCCGGGGTCTTTGTCGCAATAGACATAGGACGTGATGATCGGCTTGGGCGGCTCGACACCGTGGACCTTGCGATAGAGATCGTTGTGCACTTTGACGTCAGCTAGATGGTCGGCAAACGGCTTCTGCGGAATGATCAACATACCGATACCGAGTTGCGCCAAGATCGGCGCTGATGACGGCGATACGGCGGCGGCATAGCACCGGCCCTTGAAGGACTTGAAGGGTTCGGGGCGAATGCGCGCGTGGGGCTGCTTGATGAGCTTACCGTCGAATTCCACATAGCCCTGTTCAAGGCCGCTCAGTACCGCTTGCGCGGTTTCGACGAAGCGATCGGTCGATTCATTCTGATCGATCTGCAAACCCTCGTATTCGACCCGCGCCAGGCCACGGCCCATGCCGAACACCGCGCGGCCGTCGGACATCGCATCGAGCATGGACATGTTCTCGGCGATGCGGATGGCCGGGTACCAGGGCAGCACCACCACCATCGAGCCGACTTTGATGTTTGGGTTGTAGCCGGCCATGAAGGCCAGGAACTGGGTGACATTGGGATTCATGATGTAGTCGGTGAAGTGGTGCTCAATGCCCCATACCGACTGGAAGCCGAGATCGGCGGCTTCCTTGGCGATGGCCATGTCCTCTTGATAGAGCTGGTAGTCCGATATGGCCTGGCCCGGGTTCTGGAAAATCGCGGTATGTCCTACGTGCATGGTCGTGCTCCCCTTGATTAGGACGCGTACGTGTCGCTTATTGCGTGGGTGGTGGTGGCCGGATTCAAGATCAGTCGAGATGCAGGGTCGGGCCACCGTTGTCGAACCACATGCGGTTGTCGAAGTAATCGCGCCAGCCGCAGATCTTGCCCGCGTCATTCAGGTCGAACATACCGATGCAGGGCAGCTTGAGCCCCCAGCCCTGTCCGTCGAAGTCCCAGCAATCGAGACGCTCGGTGACCACCGTATTGCCACGGCCGAAACAGTTGCGCAGTTCCCAGTGCACGCCCTTCGACAGCTGCATGATGCCGGCGACTATCTTGCGCACGTCGGCCTGGCCGATCACCGGTGCGAGCGGCTGATTGATATAGACGATGTCATCGGACAGACAAGCCATCGCCACATCGGGATCGACGGCCTCCCAGGCGTCGATAAACAGGCGCACCTTGAATACATTGCGCGCGATTTTTTCTTCTTCGGTCATGGGCTCTCCCCTGTTTTGCGTGATGGGATCGGACTTGGTGTCAGCCTGCCGGCCGGATCTCGTAGCCGATCTTCGGAAAATGCACGACCACGGTGCCTACCTGCGGGTCAGCGCGCCGGATCGACACGGATTGCATGCTGGTCGCGACCAATTCGCCCGCAACCGGCACTTCGGCATAGTCGCTGGGTGTGACGGTGACTTGGGTACCGGCCGCAATGTTCAAAGGATCGGAAGCGTCGACCCCGCGGGACGCAGCCGGCTCGGCCCGGCGAGCGATGTCGAGCGCGGCGGCCGGCGCCAATTCCTCGCGTGTGCCGTGGCCGATGGCGGCGAGACGTTGTTCCCATGCAGCAATCTGCGGATAAGGGTCATAGGCCCACTTTGCTTCGGCGGGTGCGAAGCGACGCAGGAACCAGGGATCCCACATTGCATGCAGATCGACCAGCCCTGGTTTATCGCCGGTCATGAACTTACGTCCATCGGCGAGTTGCAGGGTCAGAAATTCGGTATGGGCACGCAGACGCGTGCGGTAGCCCGGCAATTGTGGTTTGAGCTGGTCGGTGTCGAACTGCGTCATCCACATCTTCTTGCGATCTTCGTAGAAATGCCGCGGCAGACTCACATCACCGGCGAAGGGATCGTCGGCGCCCATGTAAATGGCAACCGAAGTCACGACGTAAGGGCCGTGCGCCCAACTCCCCAGGGCGTAGGCAAGGCCGGGGTTACCATCGGGAAACACGGTCGGTGTCGGGTGTCGCTTTTCGAGCTCGGCGATGATCAACTGGGTATCGCAATAGATGTCGGCGCCGATCTGCAGCACCGGCGTGCGGCGATAGCCGCCGGTGAGGGGTAGAAGATCGGGCTTGGGCAGGGCCGAGGGCTGGATCACCGAGAACCAGGCGAGATCTTTGATACCGAACACCAGGCGCACCTTTTCGGCGAACGGCGCCTCGTCGTAATGATGCAGGATCAATTCGCTCACGCTTCGACCTCCCCAGCTCGTCGCGCACTGTGTCCGAAAAGCGGCCAGCGGGCGGCGACGCTGCGCCGCGACGTGTGGGTCGCAGTATTTGCCGGCTCGGTAGCGTCGTGCCGTGAGCGCCCGGCTGAGGTTTGAACCTTAGACGCCACGGTCCTATCGGAGGAAGGGACG
The DNA here is from genome assembly GCA_031362345.1 of Pseudomonadota bacterium. Lineage (GTDB taxonomy): Bacteria > Pseudomonadota > Gammaproteobacteria > JADJYF01. Next base: position 6,695 of record JANLSI010000772.1, on the reverse strand, counting down.
CTCCTGACAATCTCTGTTATTTTGATGACACAAACCCAGCCGAGCAGATCTGCCGCGATGGATGCCAGCGCTATCGAAGACCTCCTGATGCCGGCCACCTATGGCCGTCACCTGACACGCATGTTTCCGGTCGACCAACTACTGGCCGGCACCGGCCTGAGCGCCGCCGATTTCGACGAACGCGAGCGGCGTATCACCGTGCGCCAGGCGCTGAAGTACATCAGCAATACCCTGAGCTTGGGCGCAGAGCCCGACTGGTACATGGCCTGGGCCGGCACGCTCGCCGATCATTTCCACGGCCCGCTCAGCTTCGCGCTCATGAGTTCGCCGACTCTGGGCGACGGCCTCGACGCCTTCGTGCGCTATTTCCCGGCGCGCATTCCCTATATGCACATGCAGGGTCGTCGCGACGGCGGCTATTTCTATGCCGAACTCTGCCCGCTGATCGAGCTCGGCGCAGCCCGGCCGCTGCTAGTGGAAACCCCCCTCATCATTCTGCAGCAGTATCTGCACACCGTGTACGGCGTCGACTTCGCCGCCGCACGCATCGAACTCGACTATCCCGCTACGCCCTATGTCGAACGCTATGGGCGTTACTTCAAAGGCCCGGTCGCATTCGGCACTGCGCGCAACGCCCTGGTGATGCCGCTTGCTTGGCGCGATTTGCGCAACCTCGACTATCACGAATCGACCTGGGCCCATGCCCAGCGCCAATGCGAAGCCCTGGCTTCCTCATCGGATCGCACCACGCTAGGCGAAGTCCGCAGCCTGCTGTGCCGTGCTTTCGAAGTGGCAGATCGCCGTCGTGCCCTACCGACCCTCGAAGAAGTGGCGGCGGCGCTGCATCTCGCGCCGCGCACTTTGATGCGGCGTCTGCGCCGTTTCGGCACGAGCTATCAAGCCATGATGGACGAATTCCTGCGCGCCCGTGCGGCCGAACTACTGGCCAATGACACCATCAAGATCAAGGAAGTGGCGGCGGCGCTCGGCTTTCAAAACCCGGCCAATTTCGGCAAGGCGTTCAAGCGCTGGTACGGCATCTCGCCCGGCGGCTATCGCACGCGTCGCGATCTCTGCCTACGCTGAGGGTGGTATTTAAGCGGTGGGCGGCGCCTGTCGCTATGTGAGTAAAGGAGACCGCTATGCACTACAAATCCATCACTCGCTGTGCACTGCTAGCCAGCCTGGTCACGCTTGCGGGCTGTGGCACCACCACCCAGGATCGCGGCTTGAGCGGTGCCGGCATCGGCGCCGGTGCCGGCGCGATTATCGGCGCAGTGACGGGCTTGAGCGTGGTCGAGGGCGTGGTGCTCGGCGCCCTGGGCGGCGGCCTGACCGGCTCCCTGACTAAGCCTTCGCAGGTCAATTTGGGCGACCCGGCGTGGCAGAAGTCCCAGCCCCAGGGCGCGCCGCTAAGCCCAGCCGCCCCGCCGCCATCAAACCTCAACCAGGGCGTCGTCAGCCTGCAGTCGCAGCTCGCGGCACGGGGCTACGACCCTGGCCCTATCGACGGCATGATGGGCGAACGCACCCGCGCCGCCATCCGCGCCTACCAAAGGGATCGCCAGATGCAGGTCGACGGCCAGGTCAGTCAGGCCTTGGTTGCCAGTCTGGCGAGTAATTGAGGGCTAAATTTTCCGCCCTCTCCCCTGCCGCTCACATCGCGTTAAACTCACGCCTGCCGGCGGCGTGCTGCCGCTTCCCCTTTGTCTCAACGAACGCTGCCGGCTGACGCCGCCGCACGAAAGGTCAAGCACACATGAAAAAAGTCTTTTCAGACGCCAAGACCGCCCTCGCGGGCCTGTTGCATGACGACATGACCATCGCCGCCGGTGGTTTCGGTCTGTGTGGCATTCCAGAGAATTTGATCAGTGCGCTGGTCGACAGCGGCGCCAAGGACCTCACCATCGTCGGCAATAACGCCGGTGTCGATGACTTCGGCATGGGTCTGTTGCTGCGCACTAAGCAGGTCAAGAAAGTCATCGCCTCCTATGTCGGTGAGAACAAGGAATTCGAGCGTCAGGTGCTGGCCAACGAACTCGAATTGCAATTAACACCCCAGGGTACCTTGGCCGAGCGTCTGCGCGCCGGTGGCGCCGGCATTCCCGGCTTTTATACCCGCACCGCGGCCGGCACCAAACTCGCCGAAGGCAAGGAGACCAAGGTCTTCAACGGTGTCGAGTACGTGTTGGAAGAAGGCATCACCGCCGACGTCGCCATCGTCAAAGCCTGGAAGGGCGATAAGGCCGGCAACCTCATCTATCGCAAGACCGCGCGCAACTTCAATCCGATGGTGGCGACCTGCGGCAAGGTTTGCATCGCCGAAGTCGAAGAACTGGTCGAAGCCGGCGAACTCGATCCCGATCAGATCCACACCCCGGGGATCTACGTCGACCGCATCATTCAGGGCGTCAACTACGAGAAGCGCATCGAGTTCCGTACCGTCGCCGGCAGCGGCGCCAAGAAGGACTCACCGGAACGCACCATGATGGCCAAACGCGCTGCGCAGGAATTGCGTGACGGCTATTACGTGAACTTAGGTATCGGCATCCCGACCCTGGTCGCGAACTTCATTCCCGACGGCATCACGGTCACGCTACAGTCGGAGAACGGCCTGCTCGGCATCGGGCCCTTCCCGGAAGAAGCGTGTGTCGATGCGGATCTGGTCAACGCCGGCAAGCAAACCATCACCGCCATTGCCGGCGCGAGCATATTCTCCAGCGCCGATTCCTTCGCGATGATCCGCGGTGGCCATATCAATTTGTCGATACTCGGCGGCCTGGAAGTGGCGGAGAACGGTGACCTGGCTAACTTCATGGTGCCGGGCAAGATGGTCAAGGGTCCGGGCGGCGCAATGGACCTGGTGTCGGGCGTCAAGAAGGTCATCGTGTTGATGGAGCACACCGCCAAGGACGGTAGCTCGAAAGTGCTGAAGCAATGCAGCCTGCCGATCACCGGCAAGGGCGTGGTCAGCATGATCATCACCGAGCTGTGCGTGTTCGACGTCATCCCTGGCAAGGGCCTTGCGCTGAAGGAGTTGTTTCCCGGCGTGAGCATCGAAGATGTGCGCGCCAAGACCGGTTGCGATTTCCTCGACCAGCGCGCCGGCTGAGGCGATTCCCGTTGATCTTCTGTAGGTCCGACTTCAGTCGGACATTCGAAGACGCGGCTTCGCGATAGGCTCTGGAAGGAATGTCCGAATAAATTCGGACCTACAGGGAGAAGAGTCGCCTACAGCGTGGGATACCTCGGTAGCGTTACGCTGGCCAAGGCACCGAACACCATCAGGGCGATAACCGCCGCCAAGGTCGCCTGGTAATCGCCATAGCGATCGAACAAACGCCCGGCCATGGCCGGGCCTAAAGAACTGGACAACCAGAAGCAGGCATACACCGTCGCGTAAATGAAGCCATAGTGGCGCAGACCGAAATAGCGTGAGGTCAGAAAGGCCAGCAGATCGACTTCCGCACCGAGTGCGAAGCCGATCAGGAAAGCGGCCTGCGGCGCAGCCGCGGCACCGCGGGTCATGAGCAGCGCACAGCCGCCGGCCGTGACCAGGAAGATCGCCGCCGCCACATAGGGCGCGAACATGTGGTCCACCAGCCAACCGATGCCGAGGCGGCCGATGATCACACCGATACCGATCAAAGACGCCACGCGCGCGGCATGGGCCGGCTCAAGACCGGCGTCGCGCAGCATCGGCACCATGTGCACGACCAAGGCCGAACAGGCCACGGCGGTCGCGGCAAAGCCGATGGCGAGGGTCCAGAAAGTGCGCGTGCGCAATGCCTCGCGACGCCCCATGCCTGGCACCTTGGCGCCGGTATCGAGAGCGGCCTGGCCAGCGCGCGGCTTCAGCCAGAAATAGACCAGCGGCCACGGCGCGAGCGCGAGCACGGCCAGCGTCACAAAGCCCATGCGCCAACCATAGTCCGCAATGACACTCTGCATAAGCAGCGGCAAGACAATCGCGGCCGTGCCGGGCCCGGCCAGCGTAATGCCCAGTGCCATGCCGCGTGCAGTATGGAAGCTGCCGGCCACCGCGCGCGTGTAGAGAATTGAAGATGTGCCGATGCCGGCGACATTGAGCGCGAAGAACAAAGCATAGAACAGCGCGCGCGGCCCATCGAAACGCGACACCACCAACAGCATGGCGACGAAGCAAGGCACCGCCACCAGCGCCACCCGGCGCGCGCCGAGCTTATCGATGAGCCAACCCAATACCGGCGCCGCCAGCACCAGGCCGACGCTGCCATAGAAGAGCGTGGTCGAGACTTCGCCGCGCGACCAGTGAAAGGCTTGCTGCAAAGGGCCGACAAATAGCCCGAAGCTGTAATAGATGAGCGAGGACACGCCTGTGCCACAGGCAATGGTTGCCGTCAGCAGCAACGACCAGCCCGCTGTGATCTCGGCTTTCCACTCCCCCCGCTGCGCCATGAGGGCATTGTCAGCGGGGTATAGACCGGGGCACAAGCCTGGCCCGCTGCCAAGGAAAAGGCGTGCAACCGGCACGGCCGCGCTGGCCTCGACACTGGTCGACGATAGCGAGGAACACTAGACTAGCAGCCAAGCATTCTCAGCGGTCCACCCGTGCCACCAGAGCGTCGTCCACCCACCCGAGCGAGCGCAGCGCCATGATCAGACCGCTGCAACTTGCCCTCGATCTGTTCGGCGAACTGAGTGGCCAAACACCACGTCCGGCGCCGCGACCGATCCCACGTGATGCGGCGACAAGCTCACTAGGTAGCCACGCCCGCTTCGTCTACGAACTGCGCAGGAGTGCGCAACGACGCTCACTCAGCATCGAAGTGCATGCGGATTTGCGCGTAGTAGTCCGCGCGCCGCTGCGCTTTCCGACACGCGACATCGAAAACTTCGTTGCCGCGCGCGCGCTGTGGGTCGCCGCCCAGCTCGAACATTTCCGCAGCTTGCCGCGCACGCCGTTGGTGCCGACCTATGCCGAGGGCGCGACCCATTATTACCTCGGCCTGCCCCATCGCCTGCAGCTCGACCCCGCTGCCCGCCACGGTGTAGAGCGGCGCGAAGACCGCCTCGTGATCGGCGGACATGCGGCGCGCGATGGACTGGCCGCGCGCAGTGCGCTCGATCACTGGTATCGCGCCCGCGCCAGCGAAGAATTCGCCACCATCCTGGCCGCGTGTTATCTGCATCCGCGCTTTCAGCGCTATCCCTGCCCAAGCTTGCAAATCCGCGCCATGCGTACACGCTGGGGTAGTCTCGGCGCGCGGCGCGGCATGAGCTTGAACCTGGTCTTGATCCGGGCGCCGCGCGAATGCATCGAGTTCGTGGTCATGCACGAGCTGTGTCATCTGCGCTATCACGGCCACGGCAAGGGCTTCTACACACTGCTCGATGTGGTGTGTCCCGACTGGCGGGCGCGCAAGCGTCTGCTCGAAGACCGCCTGCGCTGAATACTTCCGGGTCGACACCAACCCAGGTCGTCGTCATTGGCGGCGGACCAGCGGGATTGATGGCCGCCGACGCTGCGCGCGCGGCGGGCGCCGAGGTCAGTCTCTACGACACGATGGCCTCGGTCGGGCGCAAATTCTTGGTGGCGGGTAAGGGCGGGCTTAATCTCACCCATGGCGAAGCCCTGGCAGATTTCCTGCCGCGCTATGGCGCCGCGCGCCAAGCACTCGAAGCCGCCCTGCGAGCCTTCGACAACGACGGGATCCGGGCCTGGGCGCGCGGCCTCGGCATCGAGACTTTCGTCGTCAGCTCCGAGCGTGTGTTTCCGCTCGGCTTGAAGGCCGCGCCCTTGTTGCGACGCTGGCTGGCGCGTCTGCGTCGCGACGGTGTGCGCTTCCATACCCGTCATCGCTGGCTAGGCTGGGATGAGGCGGGCGCACTGCGCTTCGCCACGCCGGCGCATGCGGTCGTCGTCAACAGCCAACGCCTGGTGCTGGCGCTCGGTGGCGCGAGCTGGCCCGCGCTTGGCGGCACTGGCGACTGGTGCACGACGCTGGCCGCGCGCGGCATCGAAGTCGCGCCCTTCCGCGCCGCCAATTGCGGCTTCGAACGACTCTGGAGCGAGCATCTGCGCACGCGCTGGGCCGGCGCTGCGGTCAAGAACGTGGTGGCGAGTTGCGTGACGGCTGAGGGCCCGCGCCGTCGTGTGCGCGGTGAATTCATCGTCACCACACACGGCATCGAAGGCAGTCTGGTCTATGGGCTGTCGCGCGACCTGCGCGACGCGCTGGAACGCGACGGCAGCGCGCTGTTAGTGGTCGACCTCGCGCCAGATCGCAACGAGCAGACACTCGCCGCAGCGCTGGCCGCGCCGCGTGGCAAACACAGCCTGGCCCATGTACTCGAACATCGCGCCGGCCTCACCGGCGTGAAAGCGAACCTGCTGCGCGAAGTGGCGAGCGCCGCCGAGCTGGCCGCACCGTCACGGCTCGCGCATCTGATCAAGGCGCTGCCCCTGACGCTACAGCGCACGCGACCGCTGGCCGAGGCCATCAGCACGGCGGGCGGCCTAGACTTCGCGGCGCTGGATACGCATTACATGCTGCGCGCCCTACCTGGGGTCTTTTGTGCCGGTGAGATGCTGGACTGGGAAGCGCCGACCGGCGGCTATCTGCTGAGCGCCTGTCTCGCCACCGGCCGTGTGGCCGGCACGGCGGCCGCGACTTGGACGGGCCAGTAACAATTGCCAGTTTCCGAGCCCGCGC
>JANLSI010000722.1:0-2139 GCA_031362345.1 Pseudomonadota bacterium | reverse complement strand
CCGATCTCGGTCGGTGACATCCAGCGCATCATCCGTCACCTCAAGCAGATCGGCATCGGCGTGCTGATCACCGACCACAACGTGCAGGAGACCCTGCGCATCTGCGACCGCGCCTATATCGTCAACGAGGGCACCATCATCGCCGAAGGTGATGCGGAGGCCATCTTGTCGGACGAGAAGGTGCGGCGCGTCTACCTCGGCGAAACCTTCAAGTTGTAAAGCCTGGCCACTCGCGGCCGAAGATCGTTCACGGCAAGTTTGCTTGGGTCCCCACCCGCACGGGATCAGCTATGCAATTATTGATCCAGGCAAAGCCCGGGTGAGCTAATATAGCTTCGAACGCATTCTTGAGTTAACGGTTACCCGGGAGGATATGAAGCAATCCCTGCAATTGAAGCTCGGCCAGCATCTGACGATGACGCCGCAGCTGCAACAGGCTATCCGCCTGTTACAGCTGTCTGCCATGGAGCTCTCGGTCGAAATCCAGGACGCGCTGGAATCGAACATGATGCTTGAACTGGCCGACGGCGCCGACGACTACGAAGACCCCAGCTTCAGCCCCGGCGACACCGCTGCCGCTGGCGGTGGCAACGACGGCGAGTCCGAGGCCAGCTTCGAGTCGAACTTCGAAGTAGGCGGCGGTGACCCGGGCGAAGTCGAAGCCCGTTCCGTCACCGACGACATTCCCGACGAACTGCCGGTCGATAGCGACTGGGACGAGATCTACGACACCCTTAGCTCGTCCGGCTCCAGCACCAGCAGCCGTGACGGTGAGGACTCTGATTTCGAGCGCGCCAGTGTCAGCCCGCCGTCCTTGCGCGAACACTTGCTCTGGCAGGTCAACCTCACGCCCTTGAGCGACCGCGACCGTGCGATCGCGGTGACCATTGTCGACGACCTCGATGCCGCCGGTTATCTCACCAGTCCCTTGGAAGAATTGGCCGCCACCGTCAGCGTGGCCATTGACGACCTCATCGAGAGCGACGAAGTGCAGGCCATCCTGCGTCTGGTACAGGGCCTGGAGCCGCCCGGCGTCGCGGCCCGCAATCTACGTGAATGTCTGTTGCAGCAGCTCGCGCAACTGGCGCACGACACGCCATGGCTGACCGAGAGCCAGCGTTGCGTCGCGGATTTCATGGATGTGCTCGCCGCGCGCGACTACAACCAGCTCATGCGCCGGCTAAAAATTGCCCGCGAAGATCTCGCCAAGGTCATCGCGCTTATCCAATCGCTGAATCCGCGTCCCGGCGCGCAATTCAGTGACGAGCAGACCGAATACATCGTGCCCGATGTGTTCGTCTACAAGTACAAAGATCGCTGGCGGGTCGAACTCAACGCCGAGACCATGCCGCCGCTGCGCGTCAATCCCTATTACGCCTCGATGATCAAACGGGCCGATAACAGCGAGGGTAATTCCTCGTTGCGCACCCATCTGCAGGAGGCGCGCTGGTTCATTAAGAGCCTGCAAAGTCGCAGCGAGACCCTGTTGCGGGTGGCGACCGCGATCGTCGAGCGCCAGCGCGCGTTCCTGGAGCACGGCGAGGAAGCGATGAAACCGTTGGTATTGCATGACATCGCTGAGGTGCTGGAGATGCACGAATCGACCATCTCGCGCGTCACAACACGCAAATACATGCACACGCCGCGCGGCATCTTTGAACTCAAGTATTTCTTTTCCAGCCACGTCAGCACCACTCTCGGCGGTGAGGCCTCCTCGACCGCTATTCGCGCCGTCATCAAAAAACTGATCGCAGCCGAGAACGGGCAGAAACCCTTGAGCGATCACAAAATCGCCGCGCTATTGTCCGACCAGGGCGTGCAGGTGGCGCGACGGACCGTCGCGAAGTACCGTGAAGCCATGTCGATACCGCCGTCCAACGAAAGAAAGCGTATCGCGTGAGCCGCACTACCGCCCGCACGGGCCAGCATTTTCAGACCTAGGATCACCAGGAGAGAACCATGCATATCAAAGTCGATGGGCGCCATGTCGAAGTCACTGATTCGATGAATGACTATATCCAGACTAAGCTGAGCCGCATCGAGCGACATTTCGACCACCTCGTCGACGTGCACGTGGTGTTGGCAGTGGAGAAGCAGCGGCAGAAGGCCGAAGCCACTATCCATGTCGCCGGCAACGAT
>JANLSI010000667.1:0-4040 GCA_031362345.1 Pseudomonadota bacterium | reverse complement strand
GTCCGAATTCATTCGGACATCGGCAATGCTGAAGAAATCGGCCGGGTCGAAAGAATCGCAGCACCGATTACAGACCTAAAACATGCGGGAGTAATGCGATGTCTACCGCAGAGCGTCGATGCGGAGCTTCGATATTGTGGCAAGCGCGTCAAAATCCGCGTCCATGTGCAGAATTGGCACATTCGCGCGGAGTGCCACCGCCGCAATGAGACAGTCAATTAACTTGCGGATGGTTTTCCCTTGTCGCCGACCGGCTCGGTAGAGCGCGGCGGCTGCGTCGTAATCAATGGGTTCCGTCGGTAGAATTGTTGCGCGGGCCAGCAGCTGCCGCAGCCGGGTTAGGTGCCCGTCATCGCGCGCACCGGCAAAGACTTCCATTCGTACCGCGTCACAGATCGCGATCTTTTGACTCAACACTTTGTCGACGCGTCGGCACACCAATGAATCGGTGTCCCTCAGAAATTCAACCCACGCCGAGGTGTCGATGAGGATCAAAAACTGTTAGCGGTTCGCATTTCGTCGAGATCGCCATCCCAGCCGCTACCTCGCAGCTTGCGAGCCTGATCGACCGACAGCGGTTCGCCGGCGAGCGAGCGCAAGGCAAGATTGATCGCCTCTCGCTTCGTCTTGAGTTGGTAGCGACGCATGATTGCCGCGCATGCTTTCTCGTCAATATCGATGTTGGTGCGTGCCATACACCAAAGCTACACCAGCGTACCCATTGCCGCAAGCAAGTCGGGGCAACATCACCAAGTGATTGCTCCATTGTTGGCGCTGGCCCTGGATTGAGCCACGGTGGTCGGAGTGAGCCAGCCATCTTGGCTCAAACGTCGGCAGCGGCGTGACGCCTGGCTCAGGAGCGCAATACTTGGCCGGCCCGGGCGTCTGTGACGGCACCATACTCGTACAAGCATTCACCATTGACGATGGTATGAAGAATGCCGCGTGAGGGCATGACCATGCGCTTAGCGCCACCCGGCAGATCAAAGCGGCGTTCGCCGCGATTGCTGGAACCAACCGTGCTCGGATCGAAAACGGTGATGTCGGCGGCGAGACCGAGGGCCAGCCGCCCGCGATCGGTAATGCCGAAGAAATCGGCCGGGTCGCTGGTCAGGCGGCGCACACCTTCTTCAAGACTGAGCGCGCCGTGCTCGCGCACCCAGGTGCCGAGCAGATAGGTCGGATAGCCGGAGTCACACAGCATGTCGAGATGGGCACCGCCATCGCCGAGCCCCAGCAGCATGTCGCGGTTGGCGAGGATCTCCTTCATGCGATCGACACGATGATTGAAGGTCGACATCGTGAACTCAATGTCGAGATCATCGGCCAGGGTTAGATCAAGAAAGGCATCGACCGGATCTTTGCCCTGGGCCTGGGCGATCTCTTCGACGCTCTGGCCTTCGTAGCCTTTCAATTCGGCCGAGCGCACTTCGTGCACCCGCACCCGCGACCAGTTGCCGAAGGTCTGCGGACGTTTCAAATCTTGGCGAAAGCGTGCGCGAAACGCCGGGTCGCCATAAACCGCACGCTGGGCGGGCTTGGATTGATCAACGAACACCGGCTGCCAGGACGGAAACGCCGCGAAGGCAAACGGATTGCGCATATTCACTTCGCGGGTCAGCGGCAAGGGCGAGGTCTGCGGCCGCGCACCGCGTGCGATGAGCGGTGCGACCTTGGTCAAGGTGTCGCGCACCGCCTCGGGAATATCGTCGCGGTCAAACAGCGCGATGAAAGTCACCGGGCGATGGCTGGCTTCGAGCAGCAGATCAAGCAATGCATAACCATCGTCTTCCAGCACGGCAATCTGGCGCGTCAGCGCGATTTCGATGGCGCCCTTACGTTTGTCCTGCAAGACCTGTCCATAAGCCTGGTACTCCGCGTGGCTGGCATTGCGACAGGCCAGCGGCCGACCGCCATAGCCCATGTGTTGATTCAACACCGTGCTGGAAAAGCCGAAGGCACCCGCATCCATGGCCTCGCCCAGCAGGGCCGCGATGCGCGCGATCTCGGCCGGGTTCGCCGCGCGCTCCATTGACGCTTCGCCCATCACGTAATGCCGAAAAGGTGTGAGCGGTGCGAGGAAGGCGAGATTGATACCAGGGCGACGGCGCGCAGCGGCCTGCATGAATTCCGGGAAGGTCTCCCATTCCCAAGTGATACCGCGTTCCAACACTTCGAAAGGGATGGCTTCGACATTGACCAGATCGCGCATGGCGATCTCCCGCGCAGCGGGCAGACAGGGTGCGATGCCGACCCCGCAATTGCCCATCACCACGGTGGTCACGCCATGCCAGGGGGACGGTGTGGCGGCGTTGTCCCAGCACATCTGTGCATCGTAATGGGTGTGGGGATCGATGAAACCCGGCGCGACCACGCAGTCACTGGCATCGATGCGGCGCTTGGCGCTGTCATCGATCTTACCGAGCGCGACGATCCTGCCGCCCTGCACACCGACATCGGCGCGATAAGCCGCGCGCCCCGACCCATCGACCACGCTACCGTTCTTAATTAAAAGATCGAGTGCCACCAGCGTCTCCTCAATAACGTGAACCGAGTTCGAGGGTAACCGCAGGCGGTGGTCCGGCGATACCCGCGCGCGGGTACCCCTTACGGTGACTGGATTGCCATGGCGCCTGCCACCACAATCCTGCCGACCCTCCTTGTCCACCAGGTAATACCATGGATCTTCGCTTCGTCGTGCCACTGCTGCTCGCGAGTAGCATCGTGCAAGCCGCCGGACTGACCGGCTTCTATACCGAGCAACAGGCCGCGCAAGGCAAGCTCGGTTACGACCAGCATTGCGCGCAATGCCATCACCTGACTTTGCGCGGCACTGGCCATGGACCAGAACTGGCGGGGCCAAACTTCATGGCGAAATGGGGCAATCAAACCATCGCGGCCTTGAATGCCTTCAGCGCGGCGCAGATGCCGGCCGGCGCGCCGCACTCCTTGAAGCCCGCGCTCTACACCGCCATCACTGCGCATATCCTGCGCGTGAACGGCGCGGCGGCCGGTGACCGGGCACTCAGCGCCGATCTCGCCACGTCGATCGGTGTGGCGGTACGCGGCGCGGCCTGGGACCCCGCCCAGGCCCGCAAGGAAACGGCGGCCGGCAGCGGTTCGCAATTTCGCAGCTGGTCGGCCGCCGGTTCCATAGCCGAAGCCGCCAAGCAGGCCGCAGGTTTCACCAATCACGCCATCAAAAATTATGCGCCGGTCAGCGATGCCCTGCTCGCCGACCCGCCTGCCGGCGACTGGTTGAGCTGGCGTCGTACGCTCGATGGTCAGGGTTTCAGCCCGCTCAAGCAGATTGATAGAAGTAACGTCGGGCAACTGCGCCTGGCCTGGGCGCTGACCATGCACGAGGGCAGCAACCAGGTCACACCCCTGGTGCACGACGGCGTGATGTTCCTCACCCACCCCGGCAATGTAGTGCAAGCCGTCGACGCCGCCAGCGGCGATTTGATCTGGGAATACGCCTACGACTACCCGGCCGAATCACGCACCCTCGGCGGGCCGACCAAGAACATAGCGCTGTATGGTGACAAGGTTTTTCTCGCCACCTATGACGCCGCCCTGGTCGCCATCGATGCGCGCAGCGGCAAGCAGTTGTGGCGCACGGTGAAGGCCGACTATCGCCAGGGCTACACCCACACCGCTGGTCCCTTGATCGCCGACGGCGTGGTAGTGAGCGGTATCAATGGCTGCGAGCGTTACAAGGTCGCCGGCTGCTTCATCACCGGTCACGATCCCGACACCGGCCGAGAGCTGTGGCGGACCTCGACCATCGCCCGCGCCGGCGATCCCAATGACGCAAGCTGGGGCAAGCTGCCGCCGGAACTGCGGGCCGGCGGCGACACCTGGATCGCCGGCAGCTATGACGCTGCGCGCAAACTGTTTTTCATCGGCGTCTCGCAGGCCAAGCCGTGGGTCGCGGCGAGCCGCGGCATGTCACCGACCGATGCCGCGCTGTATACCAACTCGACCTTGGCACTCGATCCGAAAACCGGTCGCATCGTCTGGTACTACCAGCATATTCC
>JANLSI010000616.1:0-9726 GCA_031362345.1 Pseudomonadota bacterium | reverse complement strand
GCTGGCGCTGTTGCGCGAAGGGCTGAGCAATGCGACCCGCACCCGCGACGTGGCGGAGATTAGCGGCGAGTTCGCCGCCATCGATCGGGCGCTGGATGGGCTGCAGCCCGGTGATTTGTGCTTGATCCTGATCGACCAGGTGGAAGACGCGCTGGTCTATCTCAGTCAGCGCTGTGCCAACCCCCGCGCAGTCGCAGTCGCAGTCGCAGTCGGCTGAGGCTGGTGGCAGGGAAAGATAAAGGTGTTCTCCACTGTGCCGTCTCGACCGTAATCTTGAACCAAGGGTTCAAGACGGGACCTCTCGGGGCGAATCAGGCTTTCCGCTGAGATGCGGACTTGCACAACATCGCTGATTGATCGGTCCCTGACGTAAGAAAAATAGGCTCAAAGATCTCAGGTCTTTGACGCACACAGCAGAGAACACCAAACTCTAAATCGTCAAAATTCTCCAGTTCTTTAGCCGCCAGCCGGCGGCCGCGAGGTATCAGTGACCGGAAGCCTTGAAAGCCAGGCCCAGTCCGCGCGCCAGGACCTGCGAAATCTTGCCCTGCATGCGCGCCACGCTGGCGCCCACGTCAGACACTATAGACTCATTATTACGACGATATTCCAAGTACTCATGGGCGATATTGAGTGCTGACATCACGGCGATACGCTCGGCGCCGATGACCTTGCCGTTGTCGCGCTGCTCGACCATCTTCTTGTTCAGGAACGCAACGGAGGCGAACAGCGCTTCCCGTTCGTTTTCCTTGCAGCCTACGACATAGTCCTTGTCGAAAATGGTGACCGTGATCGGTCTGACTTCACTGTCGCTGCTCATGACCGGGTCTCCATCGCCTTCAAACGGGCGATCATTGCTTCGACGCGGCTACGCGCCTGTTCGGTTTTCTCAATCAAGGCTGCACGCTCGGTGGTCAGCGAGGCTTGCTGGGAGCGCAGCGCTTCGTTCTCGGTGGCGAGGCTTTCTACGGCCTTGATCAGTTCATCGACCCGCGATTCGAGCGCAACGAGTTCCAAGCGGTCTTTACTGCCTGCTGTCATGACGTCTATGCGTGCTCACCGGGCGGATGGAATGCGCGGCCAATATAGAGCGGTGGGCGCCGGACGGTCAACAGCATGCGTTGCGACAGACTGGTACGCTTCGTCGCATTTTGCTTCTGTGCCGGCAGTGGGCATGGGACAATCGCGCTGCGATTGCAGCTAAAGCGTCGGGGTAATTACATGAGAGTCACAGTATCGTCCGTCGCGCGCTGGCGTCGGTCCTGCGTGAGCGCTGCTTGAGCGCACCACTCCACGCACGCGTGACGCGTGCGCTGGCGGCACTGCGCTGCGATGTCTGCGCCGCTGAGTGTCACGGCATGTTGTGTGGCATGTTGAGCGGTCCCCGAGCTTTCGAGCCGGCGCTGTGGCTCGATCATGTCAGTGGTGGCGAGCGCGCGCGCTTTGACGACGGCGAACCCCACGCCGCACTTGAAGCGCTCATGAGTACAACCATCACGGCGATGGCGGATGAGGACTACGACTTCGCGCTGGTACTGCCGGCCGACGAAGCGCCACTCACTACGCGCGCAGCGGGTTTCGCCGCCTGGTGCCGGGGTTTCCTTTCGGGCTTAGGCTTGTCGGGGATTGCCGATCTCGAGGCGCTGGGCGAAGATGCACGGGAATTCCTCGCCGATCTGTCGCGCTTCGCCACGCTGGGGATGGAGGCCGATGGCGACGAAGAAGATGAGCGCGCACTGGTCGAACTGACTGAATTCACACGCATGGGCGTGATGCTGGTTCGCGCTGAGCTTTCCCAGGGCGGCAGCGAGGACGCGCCTGCCACCTGGCATTGAGGCGCGCGGCTCGCGTGGCGCGTCACCGATCAAACCGAAGTGGCTGAGGTCCCATGGAGAAGAGAGAATTTGCACGCCGTCGTAAGCGCCTGATGGATATCGCAGGCCACGGTGGCATCGTGATCCAGCCCAATGCGCCCGAGCGCATCCGTAATCGCGACGTTTATTACCCTTACCGCCCCGATAGCGACTTTTACTATTTGACCGGCTTTCCCGAGCCGGAGTCAGTGCTGGTGCTGGTGCCCGATCGCCCGCAAGGCGAGTGCATCCTGTTCTGCCGCGAGCGCGACGACGAAGCCGAAACCTGGCACGGCCGGCGCGCCGGGCTGGAAGGGGCCTGCGAGCTGTACGGTGCCGATGATGCCTTTCCGATCACTGATCTCGACGACATCCTGCCCGGCCTCATCGAGAACAAGGACCGCATCTTTTTCACCATGGGTCGCTACACGGATTTCGACCAGCGGCTGGTGAGCTGGCTGAATCGTGTCACGAACAAGAGCCGCGCCGGTATCCATGCGCCAGATCAGTTCGTGTCGCTCGGCCATGTGGTACACGAGATGCGTCTGTTCAAGAGCAGCCCGGAACTCAAAGCCATGCGCAAAGCGGCCAGTATCGCGGCTGCCGCCCATCGCCGCGCGATGGTGGTGTGCAAGCCAGGCCTGCGCGAATACCAGATCGAAGCGGAGTTGCTGCACAGCTTCATGCAAGCTGGCGCGCGCTCGCCGGCCTACCCGTCGATCGTCGGTGGTGGCGCCAATTCCTGCATCCTGCATTACACCGAAAACAGTGAAGTGCTGAAGGAGGGCGATCTGGTGCTGATCGACGCCGGCGCCGAATACGACTGCTACGCGAGCGATATCACCCGCACTTTCCCGGTCAGTGGTGAATACAACCACGAGCAGCGCCGCTGTTATGAAATCGTGCTGGAGGCGCAGCGCGCCGCGATCGCCGAAGTGCGGCCAGGCAATACCTGGAACGAGCCCCACGAGGCCGCTATCGAGGTCATTACTCGTGGCCTCATCGACCTCGGCATCTTGAAGGGTCGCCTGCGCAAACTCATCGACGAGGAAGCCTACAAGCCTTATTACATGCACAAGACCGGACACTGGCTGGGCATGGACGTGCACGACGTCGGCGACTACAAAGTGCATGACGAATGGCGGGTGTTCGAGCCTGGCATGGTCACCACCGTTGAGCCGGGTCTCTATCTCGCCGCGACGCTCAAAGATCTCGGCAAGCAGTGGTGGAACATTGGTATTCGTATCGAAGACGACGTGCTGGTCACTGAGACTGGCCACGAGATCCTGACCATTGAGGCACCGAAGTCGGTGGCGGCGGTTGAGGCGGCGATGCGCGAGCGTAGTGCCGCCTGAGTTTGACGCGGTCGTCATCGGCGCCGGGCTGGTCGGTAGCAGCGCCGCGCTGGCCCTGCATCGCGCCGGACGCTCGGTGCTGTTATTTGATCCCTCGCCCCCGCCGCTGGCGCCCGCTGGCGATGCGCGCGCCTTGGTGCTGTCGCTGGCGTCGGTCGAGATCCTGACTGAGCTCGGACTGTGGGCGCGTGTTGCCCCCCATGCCACGCCTATCCGCCACGTCCGCGTCAGCGATCGCGGTGGTTTCGGCGCGCTGGAACTGGATGCCGCCGATGGCGGCCTTGAGAGTCTGGGTTGGGCCTGCCCAGCGGATATCCTGCTGTACGAACTGCGCACCGCCGTTGTCGCCACACTGGGCGTCGACGCCTGTTGGTCGACACGCTACAGCGGCCATCATGTCTATCCGGATCGCGTCGAGATTGAATTGCAGCACGGCGATGAGACCCGTCGTGTGCAGGCCGCATTGCTGATTGGCGCTGATGGCAATCGTTCGCCCGTGCGCGTCGCCTGCAGTATCGAAACCGATGGCTACGACTATGGCCAGCATGCGCTGGTCGCGAAGGTTGCCGTCGAGCGTCCGGCCGAGCATACCGCTTTCGAACATTTCACCCGTCAAGGGCCGCTCGCCATGATCCCGTGCGGCGGCGCGCTTTATGTCAGCGTGCAATGTCTGAACGAAACCCGCGCGATGGCGGCTCTGACGCTGGACGCTGGTGCCTATGGCGCTGAACTCGAACGTCGCTTCGGGGCGCGCCTCGGGCGCATCACCGTCCAGGGCGCACGTCGCGCCCATGGTTTGGTGCGCCAGCGCGCGCGGCAGGTCATTGCGCCGCGCACGGTGCTGATCGGCAATGCCGCTAATACCATGCATCCGAACGCCGCCCAGGGCCTCAACCTCGGTCTGCGCGATGTCGCTACGCTGGCCGCTGGTCTAGGCGCCGCGGGCGATGCCGGTGAGCCAGTACTGCTCGAGCGCTACGCCGCCGCCCGTGCGCCCGATCACCGTCGTAGCGTTGGCTTCACCGATCTACTCGCGCAAGGCTTTCGTTCGCGGCTCTGGCCGTTGACCGTGACGCGGCGCTTGGCCCTGACCCTGGCCGATCTGAGTCCCGCCACCAAACAACGTTTCATCCATGAAGCCAGCGGCCTCGCCGCCCTGGCCCGCTCCACCGCCGCCGTGCGGCCATGATTTTCGACGTCGTCATTGCCGGCGGCGGTGTGGTTGGTCTCGTCACCGCCGCGCTGCTGAACGATGGCGGCTACAGCGTGTGCCTGCTCGAACCACAGCTCGACCGCACATCGCCCACGGGTGACACCGCTCTGCGCACCTATGCGCTGACACCGGCCGCACGCCGGGTGCTGGAGGCGGCGCGTGCTTGGGCGCCGCTGGCCCATGAACGCATCGGTCGTTTCGATATCATGGAAGTATGGGATGCCGGTTCGAACGGCCGACTCAAGTTCACCGCGCCGCCCACCCATCGCGGCGCGATGGGCTACATCGTCGAACATCAGAACTTGATCGCCGCGCTGGCGGCGAGCCTTGCGACCCGTCCTGGTGTGAGTGTACAGGCCCGTGGGCTGAGCAGTTTCGCCGCCGGTACCCCGATCAATGTGACTCTCGACGACGGCAGTCGCCTGCCTACACGGCTGTTGATCGGCGCCGACGGTGCCCATTCGCAAGTGCGCGTAGCGGCCGGTATCGCGCAGGTCCACGTGTCCTATCGTCAGAGCGCCATTGTGTGCAATGTCGCCTTTGCGCGCCCCCATGGCCGCGTCGCGCGCCAGCGCTTTCTGGCGGCGGGGCCGTTGGCCGCCCTGCCGCTGGCGGCGCCCCATGAGTGCGCCATCGTGTGGTCGTGCAATGACGAGCGGGCCGCTGAACTAATGAGTAGTGACGACGCTCAGTTCGGTGGCGCGTTGCGCGAGAGTTTAGAGAACTGCCTGGGCGCACTCATCGCTGTCAGCGCGCGCACTACTTTCCCCTTGGCACGCGCCCATGCCGCGCGCATGGTCGATGGTCGCTGCGTACTGCTCGGCGACGCCGCCCATCTCATGCATCCGCTCGCCGGCCAGGGTTTGAATATGGGCCTCATGGACGCCGCCGCGCTGGTCGAGTGTCTCGGTCCCGCCGGCACCGCCGCCTGGCCGTCGGCCAGCGCGCTGCGGCGTTTCGAGCGCTGGCGCAAAAGCGAGACCCTGGCCATGACGACCGTGACCGATGGGCTGCATCGTCTGTTCCAACGCAACGAAGCGCTGGCCCGTCAGACACGTGGCCTCGGCATGAACATCACCCAGCGCATCGCGCCGCTCAAGCACTGGTTGATCACCCGCGCGATGGGCACGGCGGGCGATGTGCCGCGTCTGGCGAGGTTGCGCTCCCAGGCTGGACAGGCGCCCGCCTCCTAGTCCGCAGCGTCTGACAAACACAGCATTTCTGCGGGAATTCTCGCGTCGGCGCGTGGTGGTCTTTCGCGATGTCATTGGGCAAAATACCCGCCCCTTTCAGCCGAGCAGGCAGGCATGACGACAGCGGCCCTCTACGAATCAAAACTCACCAGTTTGCCTCTTATCCAACGTGGCAAGGTGCGCGACATCTATGCGGTGGACGAGCAGCATCTGTTGATCGTGACCACCGATCGCATCTCGGCCTTCGACGTCGTACTGAGCGACCCGGTGCCCGGCAAGGGCGCGGTCTTGACCGCGCTGTCGAACTTCTGGTTCGCGCGTATGCAGGGCGTGATTCGCAATCACCTTGCCAAGCTGAGCTTGGCCGATGTGTTGCCCGACGCTGCCGAGCGGGCCACTGTCGACGGCCGTGCCATCGTCGTCGATAAGCTGCGTCCGCTGCCGGTCGAAGCTATTGTGCGTGGCTACATCATCGGTTCGGGCTGGAAGGATTATCAGAAGACCGGCCACGTGTGTGGCATCGCGCTGCCGAGCGGCCTGCAACAGGCGCAACAATTGCCGCAGGCTTTGTTCACGCCCTCGACCAAGGCCGAGATGGGCGAGCACGACGAGAACATCGATTTCGAGCACACCTGTGGGCTGCTTGGTCGTGCGCTTGCCGAGCAGGTGCGTGACGTGAGCATCAAGATTTATCAGGCCGCCGCCGATTTCGCGCGCACCAAGGGCATCATCATCGCCGACACCAAGTTCGAGTTCGGCCTGAATGCCAATGACGAACTGGTCTTGATCGACGAAGTGCTGACCCCCGACTCTTCGCGCTTCTGGCCGGCCGACGAATATAAGATCGGCGCAAGCCCACCGAGCTTCGACAAGCAGTTCGTGCGCGACTACCTTGAGACCTTAGCTTGGAACAAGCAGGCGCCCGCGCCCAGGTTGCCGAGTGAGATTCTCGACAAGACCGCCGCCAAGTATCGCGAAGCGCTGACGCGGCTGACGGCTTGAGCGGCCTTGTGGGTCCGACCTTAGTCGGACATTCAAAGGCGCGCCACGGATTCGCGCTTTGGAAGGAATGTCCGAATGAATTCGGACCCACAGCAGGGCAAGGCGTCTGCAGACCTTACTCCACCGGCAGCAGGTGATCCCCGACCGTCACGATCGTCAGTCCATTGGTACCACCGGCATGGCCATGCCGATCGCCCTTGGTGATGATGACGCGGTCGCCGTCGCTTACCACGCCGCGTGACTTCAGTACGCGCAGCACTTCGTGCGTGACCTCGTTGTAATGGATCGCGGTGACATCGAACTGCACCGGTACGACGTCGCGATAGAGGGTCATGCGACGCAGCGTGGTGGCCTCTCTGGCCATCGCGAAAATCGGAATGGCGGTGTTGACGCGCGACATCCATAGCGGCGTCGCGCCCGACTCGGTCAGCGCGGCAATAGCTTTTACGCCGATGCGGTTGCCGCAGTAGATGGCCGACATGGCGATGGCCTGGTCGATGCGTTCGAAATTCACGTCGGGTAACACCGAGGACTGCGGGTCGCTCCATTCCTGTTCGGCGCCCTGGCAGATGCGCGACATCGCCTCGACTGCCTTGTCCGGATAGGCACCGACGCTGGTCTCGCCGGACAGCATCACCGCATCCGTACCGTCCAGCACCGCATTGGCGACATCGAACACTTCGGCGCGGGTCGGCAGCGGGTGCTCGATCATCGATTCCATCATCTGCGTGGCGGTGATCACGCTGCGGTGCTGGCGACGGGCCAGCGCGATCAGCATCTTCTGCGCCGGCGGTAGTCGCGCGTCACCGATCTCTACGCCCAGATCGCCGCGCGCGATCATGATGCAATCGCTGGCGGTAATGATTTCTGCGGCATGCACCAGGGCTTCGGCCCGTTCAATCTTGGCGATGATGCCGGCGCTGCCACCGGCTTCATGGATCAAGCGCCGTGCGTTCTCGATGTCCTCGGCCGTGCGCGGAAACGACACCGCGATGTAGTCCGCGCCATGGGCCAGCGCGTGCCGGAGGTCTTCGCGATCCTTGGGCGTCAGTGCCGGTGCCGAGAGCCCGCCGCCCTGACGGTTGATACCCTTGTGATCGCTGAGTGGCCCGCCGATATGCACGCTGGTTTCGATGCGCGCACCGACTACCCGCAGAACACTCAACACGATGCGACCGTCATCGACCAGCAGCGTATCGCCGGCACGTACATCGCCCGGCAACGCTTTGTAGGTGACACCGACTTCGGTGAGCGTGCCGGCGTCGACTGCGAGTTCGGCATCGATGGCAAAGCGTGCGCCTGGGCGCAACTCGACCGGACCATGACGAAAACATTCGAGACGAATCTTCGGACCTTGCAGGTCGGCGATCAGTGCGAGCTCGCGGCCCGCCGCAGCGGCGGCTTCGCGCACGGCCTGCGCGCGTCGCGCGTGATCGGCAGCCAGTCCGTGGGAGTAGTTGAGTCGGGCGGCGTCGAGGCCTGCGGCGATCAGACGAGCGAGCATACCGGGCTGATCGGTAGCTGGTCCCAGCGTGGCGACGATCTTGGTGCGTCTCATGCGGGCACCCGCCTGAGACCGGAAAAGCAGCGCGTGGCTGGCGTGCCGCTCATCCTTGTGCGGCGCGCAGTTCCAGGATCTCGATGGCGGGCAAGGTCTTGTCCTCCAGGAATTCCAGGAACGCGCCACCGGCGGTGGAGATATAGGAGATATCGTCGCTGACGCCGAACTTAGCGATCGCGGCGAGGGTGTCGCCACCCCCAGCGATGGAGAAGGCCTTGGAGGCGGCAATCGCGCGCGCGAGACGCTCGGTGCCGGCCGCGAAGTTGTCGAATTCAAACACCCCCAGCGGGCCGTTCCAGACGATGGTGCCGGCGGTGGCGATGACTGCGCACAACGCGTCGAGACTCTGCGGCCCCAAGTCCATGATCATGTCATCGGCCGCGACAGCATCGACACTCTTGGTGATGGCAGATGTGGTGTCGCTGAATTCCTTACCGCACACCACATCGACCGGCAGCGGAATATGCGCATCGCCGGCGATCAGGCGCTGGGCAATATCGAGCATCTCGCGCTCGCACAGCGACTTGCCGATTTCCTTACCGGCCGCAGCGAGGAAGGTGTTGGCGATGCCACCGCCGACCACCAGTTGGTCGACCTTGGTCACCAGCGCTTCCAGCAGATCGAGTTTGGTTGAAACCTTGGAGCCGCCGACGATGGCGACCAGCGGTCGCGCCGGCGCTTGCAATGCGTGGTGTAGCGCTTCGACTTCAGCCATTAGCAGTGGACCGCCGCAAGCGATGGGCGCGAACTTGGCCACTGCGTGGGTTGAGGCCTGGGCGCGATGAGCTGTGGCGAAAGCATCGTTGACGAAGATGTCGCAGAGCGCGGCCATGCGGCGCGCCAAGCCATCGTCGTTGGCGTTCTCGCCGATCAGGAAGCGGGTGTTCTCACCTAAGGTGATGGTGCCGGGTTGCAACTCGACACCATTGATCCAGTCGGGCGCGAAGGCGACCGGCACACCGAGCAATGCAGAGAGCGCACCCACCACCAGCGCGAGTGAAGACTCGGCCTCGACCTTGCCTTCCTCAGGACGGCCCAAGTGCGACATCACCAATACCGCAGCATCAGCCTCAAGTGCCAAGCGCAGTGTCGGTAAGGCCGCGCGCAGGCGCGTGTCGTCGCTAATCTTGCCGTTTTTCACAGGCACGTTGAAATCTTCGCGGATCAAAACGCGCTTACCCGTCAGATCGAGTGCGCTCATCTTCAGCATGGTGTTAGCCCCGCGCCTTGACCATCGCGACAGTGGTATCGAGCATGCGGTTGGAGAAACCCCACTCGTTGTCGTACCACGACAGCACTTTCACCATCGTGCCGTTGATGACCTTGGTCTGGGAGGACTCGAAGATCGATGACGCCGGGTTATGGTTGAAGTCGATGGACACCAGTGGCTCGTCGTTCACCACCAGGATGCCCTTCAACGGACCACTCGCGGCCGCAGCGTTGATGATCTCGATGATTTCCTTGGTCGACGTCTCACGCGCGGCCTGGAAGCTCAGATCAACCAGCGAGACATTGATGACCGGCACGCGCATCGCGTAGCCGTCGAGCT
>JANLSI010000594.1:0-3186 GCA_031362345.1 Pseudomonadota bacterium | reverse complement strand
GGCATTGCTGCTCTTGCCGGTGCTGCCGGTGGGCGGTGGGGGACGCTTGGCGAACGGCATCCGCCGCGCCCTCGATGGCTGGCACAGTCTGCGCCAGGCGCCGCGCCTGTTGCCGCAACTTGCGCGCTACATGGTGCTGGGCTCGCTGATCTTCGCGGCCTGGATGTATATGTCTTATCGCGCGCTCGGTTTCGAGGTCGAGTTGGCGCGCGTGCTGGTCGCGGGCGTGGTAGTGCAGCTGAGTTTTCTTGTGGTTCTCACGCCGGGCAATCTGGGCATCCGTGAGGCGCTCACCGGTTTCGTGTCGCAGCTGATCGGGCTGGGCTTTGCCGAAGGTGTGATAGTGACGCTGCTGCAGCGTGGGGTGTCGCTGCTGGTGTTCAGCGTGGTCGGCGGATTGTTCGGTGTGATGTTGTCGCGCGCCTTGCATCGGGCCGGCGAGGTGCCACCATGACCGGCACGGAGAGTAGGGATCTGAGTGGCGTGCTGGCCGGTCGCTGGTGCATAGGCTGCGGCGCATGCACCGCAGCGGATCCTTCATTGCGCCTCACCCTCAGCGCTGATAACCGTTGCTTTGAACCCGATGGTGTCGGCAACGCGGCGGCACGCGCGGTGTGTCCGGCGGTGAAAGTCGATTATGAGGGCTTGCATGCCTGGCGTTTTCCCGGCCGTGACGTTAGTGCCCATGGCGTGGTGGACAAGGTCATGCTGGCGCAGAGCGTCGATCGCGAGCGCAACCAGCGCGCGAGTTCCGGCGGTCTCATCAAGGAACTGCTGATTGGCCTGCTGGCGCGCGCGGACATCGACGGTGCCATCGTGCTGGCCGCGCAGGGCGGCCTCGATTTCGCGCCGGTGCTGGTGCGCGACGCGCAGGCCATCGACGCTTTGCCGGGCTCGATCTATCACAGCGTGCCCTATGCGGAGGCTCTGCGTCTTTTGCAGGACAACGAGGGACGCTTCGTGGTGGTCGGCATTCCCTGCCAACTGGAAGGCCTTTACAGCTACATCCGCCAGCAGGCGCCGCAGCTCGCCCAACGGGTGGCTTTCACTGTCGGCATCATCTGCGGCTGGCTCTATACCCATCGCGCGCTCGATGCGATGCGTGAATTCAAAGGCGTGAGTTCAGCGATCAAATCGATCGCCTATCGCGGCGACGGGCCGGTCGGACCGCTGGCCATCGATTGCGAAGACGGCAGTCGTTTGCGCATCAATCGTCGTACCGACCTCGACTACCTGGTGGCTTTCGATCGTTCCTTCAACATCAACCGTTGTCACGTGTGCGTGAACCACGTCAACTGGCTGGCCGACATCGCCGTGGGTGATGCCTGGCTGGCGCGTACCGCCACCACCACCAGCGGCGTCAGCATCGTCATCTCGCGCAGCGCCCAGGGCAGCGCGCTGCTCAACGCGCTGGTGGCCGATGGCCGCCTGCGCGTCGCTCCGGCCAGTGTCGAGGACATCATTGAATCGCAATCCCGTGGCTTGGTCTTCGGCGACGCGGCCTACAGCTATCGCGCCCTGCTGCGCGACGAGGGTCGCTTCGTACCCGACCTCGAAGGACCCAACCGCAACGCCGCACACTTGGCACCGCGCGCGGCGATGGCGCAATTCGATCGCGATCTTGCGCGCAAGGCGCGTCTGCAGGCGGCCGGTGCCTATCGGCAACTGTGGTATGGCAAGCTGCTGCGTGACTGCTGGTCTTACGCGCTGCGCTTCGTCGGCAAGCGCATCAAGCGTGCCTTGCGTCGTGGTGACCGCGCGACGGGTGGTCTACCTGATGGTTTCCTGTGAATCAGCTTGGCGCTTGACGCCCGGGCCGCGATGAATCTGTGGGCCGCGCTCTATCTCGCCACCCACGCGCTGCTCGCCGTCGGGCTGGCCGGACGATTACTAGCCCTGCCACGCGCCCTGCCGGCGCCGCGTCTGGCGCGCTTCTTTGCCGGCTTGTCGCTCGCGCCGTTTGCCAGTGGCGGCTGGGTGATGCTATGGGCGGCACTGTGGCCGGGCATGCCGCGTGGCGCCTTGGTGGTGGGTTTAATGGCGAGCGCGCTGCTGCTCTGCGCGAGCGCGGCGCGCTCGCTGCCGCGACAAGTAATGCGCGCGTGGCGACGACTGCCGCCGATGCCGGGCGGCGCGCTGACCATCGCCTTGGTCTACGGCGCGCTACTCATCGCGCTGGCTTTGTTGGGTGTCCGCCTGTGGCGTAATGCCCTGCAGCCGGTGGTGGCTCACGACGCGCTCAACTACCTGAACGAAGCCTTGTATTTTCTCGATCAGCGCAGTTTGTCCGGCATGCTGGATATGCGCGATGCGGCTGACGGATCGGTGCGCGGCACCACCCATGGTTTCCTGTTCACGGCTCTGCTGGCGGGCGCCCTGCTGTTCACCGATGGTGCGCCGGGCTTTGCCAATGACCTCGCGGCGCGGCTGGCAGTGCAGCTCACCGTACCGGCCATGCTGTGTGGCGTGCTGGCGCTATGTGGCGTGCTGCGCCGGCGCGGCGCGGGCGCGCTGGCCGTGCTCATGGTACTTGGCGTGGCGCAGTTCGAATACATTTCCCATGCGGCGAGCCGCGATGGGTTTCGCATCGTGCCGCTGTTATTGCTGGTGCTGGTGTTGTCGACCTTGGGCGCGCAGCGCGTGCGCTTGGTCACGCTAGCACTGGTGGCGGGCGCCGCAGCGCTGGCCTTCACGGCCCATACTTTGAACGTGATGGTGATCGCGACGGTCACGGCGATGTGGTGCGTGGTTGCGCGATGGCAGCGGCGCGGCCTGACACAGATGCTGATCGTGTCGGCGGCGGTTGGCGTCGGTATCGCGGCCATGAGTGGCCGTTATGTCGCAAGCTTTCTCGCCAGCGGCCAGCTATGGGGCGAGTTGCCAGCCCGCTATGGGCTCGCCGGCTCGGCACTCGACGGCGCCTGGCAGCATCTCGCGCGTTACGCCGACAGCCACGCGCTGGGCGCCGGCGACAAGATCATGGTTGTCCTGGCGCGGGACGGCGGACTGCTCAGCGGCGTTGGATTGGTCGCGGCTGCGGCGCTATTGGTGCTGAATGCGCGCGCCAATGGCCGCCCTGCGGAGCGGCTGTGGGCGCTGTCGTGCCTGGCATTGATCGTACCCTTGTCGGGGTTGTTCGACTGGGAGCCGTATCGTATTTCCGACTGGTTCGTGGAGAACCTGCGC
>JANLSI010000562.1:0-3410 GCA_031362345.1 Pseudomonadota bacterium | reverse complement strand
CATGGAACAAGACCTCGGCGCGTTGGCGCCGCGCAGTGTGCGTGACGCGCTCGGCGAGTCGGAGCCGGCGCTACGCGCCGGCCTCAAGGGTGAGTTGCTCACCTTCACACGGCGGGTGCCCGATGTCAGTCACTTCGAAGGCGGTCCAGCGCTGCGCCGCATACGCTATCGCGTGCAGGACGGCAGTCTGTATCGCGATGTGTGGGACGGGCTCGATCGCACACCCGACACGGGCTTGCACACCCAACGCCTGTTGCGCGACGTGAAAGCGCTCAAGCTGCGTTTCTTCGACGGCGGCGGCTGGGTTGAGTTCTGGCCGCGCGATGAAAATGCGGCCAGCCAGGAACAATTGCCGCAAGGCGTGGAATTCAGTATCGAGTTCAACAACGCACTCAGTCTACGCCGCGTGGTGGCGCGACCAGGATGAGCAGGCCGTCCGCTAGTCGTGCTTGCCGCCCGCGCTGTAGCCAGCGCGGCATGGCCGTGCTCGGCGCCATGATCGTGATCGTCATCGTGGTTTCAATCGCGGCCGGCATCGGCCTGCGCGCTATGCACAGCATCGCCGCCACCGCGCGCACGTTCGAGGCGCGCAGCGCCGACGGCCTGTTCGAAAAACTTGAGCGTGAAAGTGGCCGCGTGCTCGCGCTCGATGCGCGCAAGGAACGCTACGACGCCTTGAACGATGCGTGGGCAAGTGCGGTGATTAAGACCGCCGGGGCCGACGGGCACGGCGAGGCCCACTTGCGCGATGTCCAGGGCCTGTTCAATCTGCGCGATATTTCTTTCGACGCTGCGGTCGTCGCCCAGGGTGGCGACCAGACTGCGCCGCCTGAGCCAGACGCCGGCGCCGATCCGAGCAACCCCGATGCCGCCGATGGAGAAGACGCGGCCCTGGGGGGTGGGGTGGGCGGCGGCCTGGCGCCAGCGCCGCAGGGCGTAGGGCGTGGGAATGGCACGCCGGCAGCGGCCGGGCCGAGTGCCGGCGGTGATGCCGGTCAGGGTAGCGAGAGCATGGCGATGACGGCGCTGGCGGCGGTGCCGGGTGTGGCGTCAGCCGCTATAGCGGGCGCGAGTGGCACGCAGTCCGGGCCGGGCCTGGTTTTGAGTCCGCAGCAGATAGCCCTGGCGCGTTTCGCACTGTTGCTACGCAATCTCGACATCGACGAGGCGGTCTTACCGGCTATCCTCGATTGGCTCGACCCCGATACCGACGAGCGTTTTCCTAACGGTGCCGAGGATGATTACTACAGCCGGCTCAAGCCCGCTTATCGCACCGCCAATCATGGCTTCGTTGATGTCAGTGAATTGAAGCTGGTGCGTGGCGTCGACGGCGAGGTGTTCGACAAGCTGCGGCCTTTTATCACCGTGCTGCCCGAGGCCACCGCTATCAATGTCAACACCGCGCCGGTCGAGGTCTTAATGAGTCTCGGCCCGGCACTCGATCGGGCCACCGCCACTATGATCATCGAGGCGCGCAAGGTGCGGCCCTTCCGGAGCATTGCCGAGTTGCGGGCCTTGCCGATGCTGCTGGGACGCCCGCTGGTGTCCGAGGGACTGACCGTGGGCTCGGACTACTTTATCCTCGAAATGGACGTCACCAGCGGCCAATCGAGTCTCGCCGCTCGTACACTACTCGGGCGTAATGCAGGGGATAACGTGCGGCTGTTGAGCCGCGACAAGGGATTCTTCGATGACTGACATGATGCTGGCCACCGTGCTGGCGGACGATCCGACGCGCCTGCGCTGGCGTGAAGCCAATGGCGCGCCGCGCGCCGGCAGCTTCGTTGAATTCGCCAGCGCTGTCGGTGCGCGTGAGAGCATCGTGTTACTGGACGCGACGCAGGTCACACTGCTGACGCTTGAATTGCCGGTCAGCGATCTGCGCACCGCGCGGCAGGCCGCACCGTTCGCCGTCGAAGAGCAGTTTGCACAGCCCTTAGACAGCCTGCATTTCGCTCTCGCCGCCCTGGGCGGCGGGCGTTATGCGCTGGCGGCACTGGACCGCGCTTTGCGCGAACAAGTAGTCGAGGCCTTGCGCAGCAGTGGTCTCAAGCCGCAACTGGTGGCGGCAGAACAATGCGCGCTACCTTGCGCGCCCCATACCTGGACTATCGTCATTGACGGCGAGCAGGCCTTGTTACGCGTCGCGCAGGGCGCCGCTTTCAAGACCACACTGGCCGATCTCGCGCAGTTGGTGCCGCTGCTGCGCCAGCAATTTCCAGACACTGAGCAAGTGGTGGTGCATGCCAACGGCCAGCCAACGGCTTTCCCGCGTGGCGCCTTTCACGGCTTGGAACTGCTGTGGCAGGTGCCGCTCAGTGACGCACAGCGCGTCGCGCAACTCAAAGGCGAGACCGCGCTGGCCTTGATCGACGCCAGTGCCGACACCGAATTGAAAGCGAAGTCCCGGCGCTGGTGGCAGGCCGCTGCGGCGGTCGTCGCTTTCGCCCTAGTGGTCTTGCCCGCGCTCTTGGCCTGGCGGCATGCCACGCTGGAGCAAGCCGAGCGGAGTTTGAGCGCGCGTAACGACAGCCTGTTCCGCGCCACGTTTCCCACTATCCAACGCATCGTGAACCCGCGTGTCCAGGCTGACCAGGCGGTCGCCGCGCTGCGTGAAGGCGTGCGTTCCACGCCGCGTCTGCTCGATCTGCTGGCGCGGGTCGAGAGCGTGCGCACCAGCGGCTTTCCGCCCGCTACCCGCGTCACGCAGGCCGCGTTCGCCAGTGGCGCGCTGGAACTCGGCGTGGAAGTGGCCGGTATGGATGCCGTTGAAAGTCTACGCAGTGCCTTGCACGATGCCGGGCTGAGCGCCGACACCTTGAGCGCCGAAGCCACCGACGGCAAGGTCGTGGCGCGGCTGCGCGTGCAAGTGGGTTCGTAATGCGCGCCTGGTTCGACAGTCGCGCCGACTCGGAGAAGATGCTGTTGGGCGTGGGCGCCTTGACCATCATCGCTGCGCTGTATTTCCTGCTGGTCATCGATCCCCTGAGTCAGGCCAATGCGCGCCTCGCGACCCGCGTCGGCGCGGCGCGCGAACTGCAAGGGCATCTGCTGCAACTGGCGGATGAGGTCAAAGGGCTGGGCGGCGGCGCTGCGAAAGCGCGCGCCACCCTGCCCGTGGGCGCCTCGCTGCTGACGGTCGTCACCACCAGCGCCCATCTCTCCGGGGTGCAGGAACACACCCGAAAAATGGCGCCGGTGGGCGCCAATGCATTGTCGCTTTACCTCGACGACATGCCCTTCGCCCAGCTTGCAGACTGGTTGGTGAAGCTCGATGAACAACAGGGCATAGAAGTCGAACGCGCGACCATCGAGGCGCTGCCGATAGTCGGCACCGTGCGCGCCGATTTGACCTTGCGGGCGCGGCTGTAGGCGAGGTCTCAGACGAATGTCCGACTGAAGTCGGACCC
>JANLSI010000492.1:0-6051 GCA_031362345.1 Pseudomonadota bacterium | reverse complement strand
ACCGTGCCGGTGCCCGGGCTGTACCACTGAATCTTGTAGCCCTTGAACAGCAGATCGCGCTCGTACATCTGCTTCAACAACCACCACACCGACTCGAGGTATTCGTTGTGAAAGGTCACATAGGGCGTTTCGAGATCAACCCAGTAGCCGATGCGGCGGGTCAGTTCGTCCCAGTCCTTCTTGTAGCGCAGCACGCTGGCGCGGCACGCGGCGTTGAAGGCTTCGATGCCGTACTTCTCGATTTCGGCGCGGCCGTCCAGCCCCAGCTCTTTCTCAACCTCGATTTCGACCGGCAGGCCATGGGTATCCCAACCGCCTTTGCGCTCGACACGAAAGCCCTTCAAGGTCTTGTAGCGACAGAACACGTCCTTGATGGTGCGCCCCAGGACTTGGTGTATGCCCGGCCGGCCGTTGGCGGTTGGTGGCCCCTCATAGAAGGTGAACGACGGTGCGTCGGCGCGCGCTGAGATGCTGGCGCTGAAGGTGTCCTCAGTCGCCCACATATCGAGCATTGCCAATTCGAGTTGCGGCAGGTCGAGCGCCTTGATTTCGCGGAAGGAAGTGGTCATTAACCGTGTCGGCTTGGTGGTGATGGTAGGGATTTTCGCAGCCGCCGGGATTATAGCCGAAGCCGCTTGCCACGCGGCGCCGAGTGTCGCGTAACTAATGTTTCGCGGTGCGGCGATTGTGCTATGGTTTAGCGGCCTTGCCGCGTCGTGCGCGCAAGCACCGGCGCGATGAAGAATCAGCACGAGGATAGCCCGTGAGCTCAGACCAGGTTCTCGAATTTCTGCAATTCGTCGAAGGCCAGAAAAACCAGTCCGCGAGCCAGCTGCTGGACAAGGTGCTGCGCAAAAGCAGACTCATGACAGGCGCCGAGGCCGGTACCATCTTTATCGCCCGCACCCGCGGTCGCGAACGCTGGCTGGAACCGGCCAGCCTCCAGAACGATGCGATCAAGGTCAAAAGCGCCGACTTCATCGTGCCGATCGGCGTCGGTACCATCGCCGGCTATGTCGCGCACAAGGGCCGCACCGTGCTGATCGACAACGTCTACGACATTCCGCCGCGCAGCCCCTACACGTTCGACCCCAAGTTCGAGCGCAAAAACTACAAGACCCATTCGATGTTCTGTTTCCCGCTGCGCAACCTGCGCAACGATGTGATCGGCGTGGTGCAACTCATCAACCGCCGCAGCGGCAAGGGCAGGAAGCTAACCGCCTTTCCGCGCGATGTCGAGCAACTGGTTGCACCGATCGCGCGGGTGGTCGGCCACTCCATCGAACGCGCCGAGATGCTCGACCAGATCCGGGCCAAGAACAAAACGCTCAGCACCCGTAACCGCCAGCTCGCCGAGCAACGCACGCGCATCGCCGCCCTGCAGGAAGAGACCGAAGCAGCCTTCAAGGTATCGGTCACCCTGCTCGCCCGCGCCGCCGAAATCCACGACGAGGAAACCGGTAATCACATCATCCGCGTCAACGAATACAGCTACGCCATTGCCAAGCGCTTGGGCATGGACAATGACTGGTGCGACGAGCTGCGCTATAGCGCGCAATTACATGATGTCGGCAAAATGAGCGTCGATGCTGCGGTATTGAAGAAGAAAGGCCCGCTGACACCCGAGGAGCGTGAAGAGATGAATCGCCATACCGAGTATGGCTATCAGATCCTAACCGCTTCGCCGCGCCTGTCCCTGGGGGCCGAGATTGCGCTCTATCACCACGAAAAATGGGATGGCACGGGCTATCCGAACAAGATTGCCGGCGAGAAGATACCGATCTCGGCGCGCATCGTGCAGCTCGCCGACATCTATGACGCACTCCGTTCCGAGCGGCCTTACAAGCCAGCTTTCTCCCATGCGCAGGCGGTCAGCATCTTGACCAAGGGCGACGAGCGCATTGATCCCGACGGGCACTTCGATCCTATCCTGGTACAGTTGTTCAACGACCACCATCAGGAATTCGATCAGATCTGGACATCGTTGCAGGATTGAGAGGCCCCTAGCTCGGGGGCTTCCTCCCTGTGGGTCCGAATGAATTCGGACCCACAGGGCACAGAGCGCAGGCGCGCTTTCAGCCTGCCGCCGCTACCATCGCCGCCACCGCATGCTGGCGGATCTGCTGCACCATCGCATGCAGACCGTTGCTGCGCGTCGGTGACAGATGCTCGGCAAGCTGGATGTCTTTCAAGAAATCGGGCGGGGTAGCGAGGATGTCGGCCGGGCGACGATCGGAATAGACCTGCAGCAGGAGTTCGATGAGGCCGGCGACTATCGTCGAGTCGCTGGTCGCCGCATAGTGCAGTCGATCACCGCGCCGCTCGGTCACTATCCACACTTGGGACTGGCAGCCATGCAGCTTGTACTTGTCGATCTTCCACGCGTCGGGAAACGGTGGCGCCTGACGGCCCAGATCGATGATGTATTGGTAGCGGTCCGTCCAATCTTCAAAGACCTTGAAGGTGTCGATGATATCGGCCTGCGCAGCCAGGATCTCCGCAGCCGGGGAGAGACTCGGCGGGGGGGGCGCTGCGCTCATTCGCGCCGCCACTGCGTAGCGCTTGCGCCGTCCATGATCTGGATGCCGAGCGCGACCAGCTGATCGCGTACTTGGTCGGCGCGCTGCCAGTCCTTCGCAATACGCGCCGCGACCCGTTCCGCCACCAGCGCGTCGATGGTAGCGTCATCGGCGCCGCCCGCCGCCGCGCCCTTGGCCCACGCCACCGGGTCCTGCTGCAGGATGCCGAGTTCGCGGCCGCCAGCCAGCAGTTCGGCCTTGCAGCGACGACGTTCGCCGGCGTCCTCGCTGCGATTGGCGAGGGTCACGGCTTCCATCAGCACCGACACCGCCTTGGGCGTGTTGAGGTCGTCATCCATCGCCGCTGTGAAGCCCGGCGCGGCGACGATTTCATGCGCCGACAGCGTGATATCGGCGAGGCGCTCGAGGGTGCCGTACATACGGTCGAGCTGCGACTTGGCCTGCTCCACCAGTTCGTCGCTCCAGTTCAACGGCTCGCGATACTTGGCCCTGATGAGCGCCATGCGCAGCGTCTCGCCGGCATGTGTGCCCAGCAGTTCGCGCACCAGCAGCACATTGCCTATCGACTTCGACATCTTGGTGCTGTCGATCTGCACAAAGCCGTTATGCACCCAGTAATGCGCAAGCGGCGCGCCATCGTGGGCACAGGCGCTCTGCGCGATCTCGTTTTCGTGGTGAGGGAATTTCAGATCGTTGCCGCCACCGTGAATGTCGATGGTGCGACCCAGGTGATGCTTGATCATGGCCGAGCATTCCATATGCCAGCCAGGCCGGCCGCGTCCCCACGGACTAGCCCAGCCCGGCAGTTCCGGCGGCGACGGTTTCCACAGCACAAAATCGGCGGGATTGTTTTTGTAGGGCGCGACTTCGACCCGTGCGCCGGCGATCATTTCGTCCTGCGAACGCCCCGACAATGCGCCATAGGCAGCGAAACTCGGCACGTTGAACAATACATGGTCCGCAGCCGTATAGGCGTGCCCGCCGGTGATCAGGGTTTCGATCATGGCGATGATGTCGCCGATATGGTCAGTCGCGCGTGGTTCGAGGGGCGGCGGCAATACGCCCAGCGCTTGGACATCGGCGTGGTAGACCGCCGTGTAGCGATCGGTGATGACACCGATCTCGACGCCTTCATCGGCAGCAGCCGCGTTTATCTTGTCGTCGACATCGGTGATGTTGCGCGCATAGACCACGTTCGGATAGTGGCGCTTGAGCACGCGATACAACAGATCGTAAACCACCGCCGCGCGCGCATTGCCGATGTGCGGCGGGTTATAGACCGTCGGACCGCAGGCGTACAGGGTGACGCGCGCGGGATCGGCGGGCACGAAGACTTCCTTGCGGCGAGTCAGCGAATTGTAGATCTCGAGAGCCAAGGTCGCGGCCCCGCACAGTCAAAAATGAGCGGCGAAGTATACCGAAGGCGAATGCATAAATCCCCTCGCGCACCGTGCGCTCAGCGCCACAGCATGCGCGCGAGCGTGCCATCGCGATCGATCAACTGATGCTTGAACGCGGCGGCCGCGTGCATCGCGACCAGCGCCGCCGTGCCATAGGCACAGTAGAAATGGACGCTGATGGCGAGATCGCGCAAGCCCTCGCCGACCACTACCAGCGCCGGTACTTCGAACCATGCAAAGAAGGCCACGGCCTGACCTTCCGAGGTCGAGACCAGAAAGCCCGTGACAGGGATCAGGAGCACCAGCACGAACAGGGTGTGGTGCATGGCGGTCGCGGCAATCTTCTCCCAGCGCTTGAGGCAGTCGTGCAGCGGCGGCGACGGTGAGACCTTGCGCCAACCCAGGGTCAGTGCGCCCAGTACGAACACCAGCATGCCCAGCGCTTTATGCGTTTCGAGGGCATCGTGATACCAGCGGTCGTAATAGCTCAGCCCGACCATGTAATAGCCCAGGCCAATCAGCCCGATGATGAGCAGGGCGGTGGCCCAGTGCAGGAATTTGGTGACGAGGCCAAAGGATACAGTGTTGTTGCGGATGCGCATCGAGCCTTCCCTTTGTGCCTTGAGCGGCCGGCAAAGACCGTCGGCGCCAGCCCGCAGCCGGCGCCGACGCGCGCTCAATAGCGGTAGTGATCGGGCTTAAAGGGCCCGTCCACCGGCAGCCCGAGATAGCCCGCCTGCTTGTTGGTCAAGACCTCGAGCTTGACGCCGATTTTGCCGATATGCAGTCGGGCAACCTTCTCGTCCAAGACCTTGGGCAGGGTGAACACGCCGATCGGATACTGCTCACGATGGTTGAACATTTCAATCTGCGCGATGGTCTGGTTGGTGAAGCTGTTGGACATCACGAAGCTCGGATGACCGGTCGCGCAACCGAGATTGACTAGACGCCCTTCCGCCAACAGCAGAATGCTGCGTTTACTCGGCAGGGTTACCTTGTGCACTTGCGGCTTGATCTCGGTCCACTTGTAGCGACGCAGCTTATCGACCTGAATCTCGCTGTCGAAGTGACCGATATTGCAGACGATGGCGAGGTCCTTCATCTGTTTGATGTGGCCGTCAGTGATGACGTCGCAGCAGCCGGTGGTAGTGACGAAAATGTCGCCGATACGACAAGCATCGTCCATGCGCATCACCTGGTAACCTTCCATCGCCGCCTGCAAGGCGCAGATCGGGTCGATTTCAGTGACGATGACCCGTGCGCCCTGACCGCGCAGCGACTGGCAGGAACCCTTGCCGACGTCGCCGTAACCCGCGTCTACCGCCACCTTGCCCGCCAACATGACGTCGGTCGCACGATTGATGGCGTCGACCAGTGAGTGACGGCAACCATAAAGGTTGTCGAACTTAGACTTGGTCACCGAGTCGTTGACGTTCATGGCCGGGAACAGCAGTTCCCCCTTCTCCATCAACTGATACAGACGATGCACGCCGGTGGTGGTTTCCTCGGTCACGCCGCGAATGCCGGGCACCATGCGATGAAAGCGCTGCGGGTCACGCTTGATCGAACGCTTGAGGGCGGCGTAGAGCATGGCCTCCTCTTCGCTAGTTGGCTTGACGTCCAAGACCTTGGGATTGGTTTCGGCCTTATGACCGAGCAGCACGAACAAGGTCGCGTCGCCACCATCGTCGAGAATCATGTTCGGGCCGCTACCATCGCCCCAGTCGAGGATGCGATCGGTGTAATCCCAATACTCCGCAATCGATTCGCCCTTGACCGCGAACACCGGCGTGCCCTGCTTGGCGATCGCGGCGGCGGCGTGATCTTGGGTCGAAAAGATATTGCAGCTCGCCCAGCGCACCTTGGCACCGAGGATCTGCAAGGTCTCGATCAGGACTGCGGTCTGAATGGTCATGTGCAAGGAACCGGTGATGCGCGCGCCCTTGAGGGGTTTGGACTTGCCGAACTCCTTGCGCATCGCCAGCAGGTCTGGCATTTCCTGCTCGGCCAGTTCGATTTCCTTGCGACCGAATTCAGCCAGGCTCAGATCCTTGACCACAAAATCCGCTGTCGCGCCGCGCGCCTTGCGCGTTGCTGCGCCCTTGGCAGCG
>JANLSI010000476.1:0-2659 GCA_031362345.1 Pseudomonadota bacterium | reverse complement strand
GTCGTTTTTTTCCTCCGTCGTTTTCCTAACCAAACGTGACATCCCTCGGTGGGGCAGACCCAGGTGAATCGATTCGCCAGGGTGGACCGACGACGATGAAAGCACAGCTGTTTAACAATCGGAACTACCGAAGAGCGCTTAAGGGTCATGGCGACAATTAACCAATTAGTGCGCAAACCGCGCCGGCGTCAAGCCAAAAAGAGCAACGTTCCGGCCCTTGAGGCCTGCCCGCAGAAGCGGGGCGTGTGCACTCGGGTTTACACCACCACACCGAAGAAGCCCAACTCGGCGCTGCGTAAGGTGGCTCGTGTCCGTCTGACCAATGGTCAGGAAGTCACCACCTATATTGGTGGCGAGGGGCACAACCTCCAGGAGCATTCGGTCATTCTGATTCGCGGCGGTCGTGTCAAAGACCTGCCGGGTGTCCGCTACCACACGGTGCGCGGCACACTAGATACCTCGGGCGTCACCGCACGCCGTCAAGGACGCTCCAAGTACGGCGCGAAGCGTCCCAAAGCCTAACCCCGACGAACCGCTAAGTCCTAAGGCGAATACCGATGTCTCGACGTCACGTTGCTTCCAAACGCGAAATCCTGCCGGATCCGAAATACGGAGACCGCACGGTGGCCAAGTTCATCAACATGGTCATGTCGCGCGGCAAAAAGGCCGTTGCCGAGAAGATCGTCTACGGCGCACTATCCGAAGTGGAGCACCGCGGCAAGGGTCAGGCTATCGATGTTTTCAAGCAGGCGCTTGAAAACGTCGAACCGAAAGTTGAAGTCAAATCTCGTCGTGTCGGCGGCGCTACTTATCAGGTGCCCGTCGAAGTACGTCCGAACCGTCGTGTTGCACTGGCGATGCGCTGGTTGGTCGACGCTGCTCGCAAGCGCAGTGAGAAGTCCATGGGCCAGCGCCTCGCCAACGAGATGGTCGAGGCCTACGACAATCGCGGCACCGCCGTGAAGAAGCGCGAAGACACGCACAAGATGGCGGAAGCCAACCGTGCGTTTTCTCATTACCGCTGGTAAGCCCCGGAATACTTCGAGAAATATACCGTGGTCCGCAATACGCCCATCGAACGTTACCGAAATATCGGCATCATGGCGCATATCGACGCAGGCAAGACCACGACCACCGAGCGTGTCCTCTATTACACCGGGGTATCGCACAAGATCGGTGAAGTGCATGACGGTGCCGCTGTTATGGATTGGATGGAACAGGAGCAGGAGCGCGGTATTACCATTACGTCCGCCGCCACCACTTGCTTCTGGGAAGGTATGGATAAGCAGTTTCCGCAGCACCGCATCAATATCATCGACACCCCGGGGCACGTAGATTTCACCATCGAAGTGGAGCGCTCGCTGCGCGTTCTGGACGGTGCGGTCGGTGTGTTCTGTGCGGTCGGCGGCGTCGAGCCCCAATCCGAGACCGTGTGGCGTCAGGCCAATAAATACGGCGTTCCGCGCTTGGCCTTCGTCAACAAAATGGATCGTGCTGGGGCTGATTTCCTGCGTGTGGTCGCACAGATCCGCACACGACTGGGTAGCAACCCGGTGCCGGTGCAGTTTCCGATCGGCGCCGAAGACGGCTTCGAGGGTGTCATCGACCTGCTCAAGATGAAGGCCATCTACTGGGATGAAGCGACGCTCGGCATG
Organism: Pseudomonadota bacterium; assembly: GCA_031362345.1. Taxonomy (GTDB): domain Bacteria; phylum Pseudomonadota; class Gammaproteobacteria; genus JADJYF01. The sequence goes on along the minus strand of JANLSI010000476.1, from coordinate 1,004 downwards.
CGTTTTGAAGAGCGCGCAATCGGCGCTGCCCAGCTGGAGACCTGCGAGAGGCTGCGCGACGAGTTGATCGAGGCCGCTGCTGAGGCGTCCGAGGAACTGACCGAAAAATATCTCGACGGCCGGGCGCTGAGCATCGACGAGATCAAGTCCGGGCTGCGCCGTCGCACCTTGAACAATGAAATTGTCCCAGTGCTATGTGGTTCGGCGTTCAAGAATAAGGGCGTACAGGCACTACTCGACGCTGTCGTCGAATATCTGCCCGCGCCGGTCGACCTGCCCGCCATCAGGGGGCTCTGCGAGGATGGCGTCGGCGAAGATACTCGCCCCGCTTCAGACGACGCACCCTTTGCCGCACTGGCATTTAAGATTGCGACTGACCCTTTTGTCGGGACCCTGTCCTTCTTCCGCGTCTACTCGGGCGTGGTGAAATCGGGCGACACGGTATACAACCCGATCAAGGGAAAAAAGGAGCGCTTTGGCCGCATCCTACAAATGCACGCCAACAGCCGCGAAGAGATCAAAGCTGTCTGTGCCGGTGACATCGCTGCTGCCGTCGGCCTCAAGGATGTCACCACCGGCGACACGCTGTGCGATACGAACCGAATCATCACGCTTGAGCGCATGGAGTTCCCCGATCCCGTCATCGCGGTCGCGGTTGAACCTAAGACCAAGGCGGATCAGGAAAAGATGGGCGTCGCGTTGCAGAAACTCGCCGCTGAGGATCCTTCATTTCGCGTTGCGACCGATGAGGAATCGGGCCAGATCATCATTTCGGGTATGGGTGAATTGCATCTTGAAATTATCGTCGACCGCATGCGCCGTGAATTCAAGGTCGATGCGAATGTTGGCAAGCCGCAGGTCGCTTATCGCGAGACGATCAAAGCGACGGTTGAGAATGCCGAGGGCAAGTTTGTGCGTCAGAGCGGTGGCCGCGGCCAGTATGGTCATGTGGTACTGAAGCTTGAGCCAGCGCCGCAAGGGTCGGGATTCGAGTTTGTGAATGG
>JANLSI010000423.1:0-2589 GCA_031362345.1 Pseudomonadota bacterium | reverse complement strand
CGTCGGCGGGCGGGCTCTCGTAGTCCTGCGCACTGTTTTCGAATTCTTCCGGCGACGCTTGCTCGAGTTCCTCGGGCGCTTCATAGGGTTGGGGTTGAGGCATGGCTTCAATCGCGCCGCGTCGTACCGATTGCGGTGGCGAGGCGACAAAGGCGGACGGATTGCTGAGCGGGCTGAGCGCGCCCGCACCGGGCCCTGGCGCGGCGCTATGACCGAGCACCGGCTCGATCAGACTCAGCGCTTTCAGTTCGCCTTGCTGTTCGACCACCACGCGGCGCGCCTCGATATAACGGATGACCGCATCGCCGAGCAAGGTCTCGCCGATCTTGCGCGCCTCGGGGTTAGGACCATCGCCGGCGATGATGGCGCGGCGTTGGGCCGGATCGGGTTGGTAGACGATACCCTGCAACTTGAGGGCGAGTGTCGCCTCGGGTAGCGCGTCGGGTGCCTGGTCACCGAGTTCGGCAGCGGGCGGCTTGGTGTCGGTCCCGCCAACGTTGGGCGCTACGGCAGCGGGGTCAAAGTGACCGAACAATTCGCTATGGGCCAGGCGCGCGAGATCGGCGCCCGGCATGCCGGGCGGCAAGGGCGCGTCGTCTACGCTTGCAAACCCCGGCGGTGGCTGTGCCACCAACGCGCTTTCGCGCAGCCCGCGGCCTTGCACCAGCAATATCGCCACCAGCAGCACGCTGGCCAGCGCCACTACCGCGCCAGGCATTAACAAAGCCGTGGGCGGCAGCTTAGGCGCGAAGTTGATCGATGACATGGAGTTCCAATCTGCTAGGGCGCGACGGTTCGACAGTTTGACGCTTCAGCGGTGCGTGATGGGCGGCCGGCGTCGCCCCGGCTTATAACACGCCATCGCGTCCCTCCCTAGGGCACCTCGCACCCGGCGTGGCCTGCGGCTCATTGCAATCTGCGGCACGCGCCGTGCTCACGCGGAGTTGGCCGCTTGCGATCGCCGTGCAGTGGACCATCGACGCTGTTGCGACACCGTGGTTATTGTCACGGAAATGTCACGACGGGCTCAAATTTCGCGCTGCCTCGCGCGTCTTGCGCCCGACGTGGGCGGCTGTTGCCGCGTCACGCTTGCGACGTATTCGCCCGTTATCGTGCCCGCCTCGACTGACAATCTGGGCCGCCGCAGGGTGCGCGCCATTGTGACAACGTTTGTCACAAACAGTCACACGGATGTCATTTGCAGTCCGGATACTTCCGTCACCAAACATTCACCAAAACATAAAGTGCACGACATCTAGGGCCCGCACAGTAGGCCACGGCATAGGCCTAACTCGGGACTCTTGGACTTAATGCTACTCACATACTTATGGAGCTTGATATGCAGATGACAACTAAACTTAATGTGCTTGCGGCAGCCGTGGGCCTGGCCCTCAGCATCGGTGCGCAGGCTGCGCCGATCAGTTCGGATGGCTTCCCCAATGACGGTGGTGGCATCGGCGCTGGCAACCTGGTGCTCGCGATGTTTGATGGCGGCAGCAGCCGCTCACTGGTTTTCAATACCGGTCTCACCGCCGCGTCCTTCAATGCGCAATCAACCGCCAGCTTCAATGTTTCGGTTCAGAACACTGATCTCACCAAGCTGAATAACTTCATCGGCACGGTCGGTGATCTGAGTAAGTTTGGGTGGAACATTGTCGCGATCGATAATCGCATCGTCGGTGGCCAGTTCTGGGACTCCTACGGCTTTCAGTCCACCGCTGCCGTCGGAACCTCGATTACCACTGCCAACGGCCCAAACAGTGCCGATCCTGGCATCACCGGCGCCCTGTCGAGCGCCAATGTGTACTTCAGCGCGCAAAGCTCAAAGCTGGCTTCCAGCAACGTGGCAGTGACCGATCCTGACGTTGGTCTGTTGTCGTTCAAAAACGCGTGGGGTAACAACCTCGGCGGCTCCACTAAGATCGATAATCTTGGTCGACTGGGAGCTTCGCTGTCGTATTTCTTTTTCCACGGCGTCGGCGAGGACCCGGGCTTTGGGCAAGTGGCATCCGACAAGTACACGGGCAAGTGGAAGCTCGACTTCACCGCGAACACCACCAAGCTTTCCTACACCGTGCCGGTTTCGACCATTCCGGTGCCGCCTGCAGCACTGCTCATGGGTTCGGCTATCGCTGGTCTGATCGTTACCCGTCGTCGCAAAGCGTCTTGAACACGCGTGCGCAAAAAAGCTAATTAAGGAAATATCATGATGCGTAATTATCTAATGCAAGCGGCGATTGCGACCGCACTGGCCGCCTCGGCGGGGAGTGCGCTGGCCTATCTGCCGACCAGCAATGCCGATGCCGACAAAGTCATCTACTGGGCCGGCGCCACCGCGTCGACCCAGAGTGCGCAGGATTCGATCATCGACTTCGTATGTGATGTCGGTGCCGGCACCATCAATGTCATGTCACGCACCAATAACTGGGCAGTCGCATGTAACTCCAGTGCGGCTAAAACACCCGCCCTAGGCGCCGCGCGCGTGATGGTGATCAAGCGCGACAACGGCGGTTCCGGCGTTGGCGTCGGCCCACTACAGCAGGGTGTGGCCCTGAATTTCCTGGACGTCAGCACCGGTGGCGGTGGTAA
>JANLSI010000374.1:0-1740 GCA_031362345.1 Pseudomonadota bacterium | reverse complement strand
CGCGAGTCCGCCGAGTTTGATCGACACGTTCGGGCAACTCGCGAGATCCGCTAGATCGCGCGCCCATTGGCGATAGATCTCTTCCTGGTGACCCGCATACGACCCTATTCCGACCGGCGTGCCGAGATGGTCGAGCACGATGGGGGTGGTCGGGAAGGCACGTGCCAGCGCGGTCAGATGCGGTGTCTGTGGATGGTAGTGCCAAGCATCAAAACGCAGCCCCATTTCGCTGAGCACTGCAAAGCCAGCACGGAAGGCCGGTTCGCCATACAAATTGGCGTGGGTCACCCCTTCCATGACGAATAGCACATCGTTGGTATCCCACGCTGCAATCTGCCGAATGCCGCGAAACAGGCTGCTCGCCGCACAATGGGCTTCGAGTACTTCCCGCACCCGCGCGCCGCGCAAATCCATATTGCCCATCATGGCGCCGATCTGTGCCGCCTGGGGGCGCAACCGCGCACGTGCCGCAATGCCATCGACCCATTCGGTTTCGCCGACGCACTTCATGTCCTCCGGGCCCTGCGTACGATATCCCTCCCAACATTGCAGATAGACGGTCTGCGCCACATTATGGCTACCGATATCCGCCCATAGTTGGTCGAGATCGTAGTGCGGGAACTCCGTGGCCTGGGCAAAAAAGTGATGATGCGGATCGATGATGCGCCGTGCGGGTTCGATCGCTTCTTCCGTTGACTGGGCCAGCCAGTCTTCACGAATTTCTATAATTGACATGAATTACCCCCTTTTGATTCTGACTGATGCAGCGGCATTGAGCGGCGCTTAGGACCCTGGTCAAACACTCTTTACATTCGGCTGTTCGTGAGCGGCCGCGGCGGCGTTGCATTTCTTGGCAATAGCCCCGCTATTGCCGGCGAAACGCGCCTTGCCGCAACCACTCACGAACACCCTCGGTGTTGACAAGATAATTTCGACCAGGGTCCTTATGGGCTGCTCACGGGCCGTGCCGCCGACGACACGGCGCGCGCAGGCGCGCCATCCACGCTCGGCCGGCGCCGTCCACGACCCGCCTTGATGAGTCTGCCACACCCCAGCGCCTCGCGACGATTCCCTAAGTCCGACCGGCGGCCGGCGCTATCGATTGAGTGCCCGATTTCGACAGGTCGACGGTCCTCGACCAATTAGGTGTAGTACGCTGTGGCGCGATCCGGTCAGGCGGGTCGGCGCTAACGGCCGCTCGATGGTCAATGCTAATCTGCCTATGAATTGATTAAAGCCAATGGGTTCTGCCGTCAATGAAGGCGAGCAGGTAAGGAGCTATTGCAATGAACGATCTCAAATCGCGAACTAAACCCACCGCAACGAATGTTCAGACGTTTGATGCCGTGATCATCGGGGCCGGCTTTGCGGGCCTGTACGCGCTTTATCGTTTACGCGAGATGGGCTTGGCGGTGCGCACCTATGAGGGCGCGTCCGGGGTCGGCGGCACGTGGTGGTGGAATCGCTATCCAGGCGCGCGCGTTGATTTCCCGAGCGCACCTTATTATGCGTATACGTTCTCAGAAGAACTACTCAATGAATGGGATTGGCAGGAACGGCAACCATCGCAAGCTGAAGTGCTGGCCTATCTCAATTTTGCGGCGGACAAGCTCAAATTGCGGACCGACATCCAGCTCGAAACCTGGATCCAAGAGGCTGCCTACGACGAGACGTCTCAACGCTGGGAGATCGAGACCAGCCATGGCGAGCGCATCTCCGCGCAATTCCTGATTTGCGCAA
>JANLSI010000345.1:0-6980 GCA_031362345.1 Pseudomonadota bacterium | reverse complement strand
CGTCGGTATAAAACGGCGAATCTGCCCGCGCCTCCGGCGGGTTGACGGCAAGGCCTCCGATCAGAAGCAGCCAGAAGACACGACGTAGACCAGAAAGCCGCGGTCGTCTCATTTTCATATAGATGATGAAGCCAGAGACGGTGAGCAGCACCAGTGAGGCGCCCCACAGCATGGCCATCACCAGCCCGCCGTCGCCCATCCACTCGCCACTATGCACACGCATCAGGAACGGCTTATCTGTGTACTCGCCCGTGCGTAGCACGGTGCCGGTTCGCGCGTCCACGATCACCTTGCGGTCTTCCCCGCCAGTGGGCCTGCCGAGGTAGAACGTGATGGTCGGTGTGTCACCTTTGAACTGCCACACCACGCTGTCCAATGGTGCGCCAGCCGACTGCGCGGCCACCGCCGCCCGCGCTCGCGCCAGCGGCGCAGCGAACTCCGCGTCAGCCGTTAGAGTAGTGACGGGAGAAATCAGCGTGCGCGTACGCTCGCGCAAGGCCTCTTCTTCGTCAAAAAACTCGTTCGCAGCCAACCAGATCCCAGTGACGGCGACCAACAACAGGAAAATGGCGGCGGGAAACGCGATCCACCGATGCCACCTGCGCAAAAACATCTGCATTCGCCGAGTCTACAACACGTTTGAGATCGCATCGACCTGATGCCCGAATCTTGGTCCCGAACGGTGTCAGAGTCTGCTCGCCACGAGCGAAGGATGAAGAGCAAGCCGAAGCGAGAGCGAAGACGTAGTAGCGTTATAGCTAGGATTGAGTTCCGTGACGACCTGTCAGTGTTGTTTACAAAGCGGCGCATTGTAGCGACTGCATCGACAATGACCAACCGCACGGACCTCACACGGCGATCGCGTAGTCGACCACCAACTGCACGGTTTCGATGCCGCCGTAGTCATTGACATCGAGCTTGTAGACCGCGTGTATGGCCTCCGCTTTGGCGAACCACGCTTCGTCGGCGGCGCCGAATGCGATCGCTGCGATCGTCGCGCGGCCGTCGCGCGGCGCCAGCACCAGGCGTGCATGTTTGCCGCCCACCACGCGACGATCCTCGATACGGAACTGTCCCTCGAAGCGCGGCTCGGGAAAGCCCTGACCCCACGGCGCAATGGCCGCGAGTTCACGCGCCAGGCTGAGCGAGAACTCACCGGCTGCCAGTTCACCGTCGGTGTCGATGCGCCGTTCGCGGGTCTCGCCATCGAGCAAGGCCGCCACTTGGGCAGTGAAAGCGGTGCGAAACGCCGGCAAATCAGCTCGTGCCAGCACCAGGCCGGCGGCCATCGCATGGCCACCAAAACGTGACAGCAAGTGCGGATGACGGGCGGCCACCGCATCGAGTGCGTCGCGGATATGCAGCCCAGGTATCGAGCGCGCCGAGCCTTTGATAGTGCTCGCGTCGGCCGGTGCGAAGGCGATGGTCGGTCGATGGAATTTATCTTTGACGCGCGCCGCGACGATGCCTATCACGCCTTGATGCCAGTCCTCGTCAAATACGCAGAAGGCCGCCGGCAGTTCGCGCCCTACTTCGCGTCTGAGTTGCGCTTCGATGCTGTCAAAGGCGGTCTCGCGCATCACGTCTTCGAGTTCGCGCCGCTCGCGATTGAGGGCGTCCAATTGATCAGCGATGGCCGCGCAGCGATCGGCATCGTCACTCAACAGACATTCGATGCCGAGCGACATGTCGGCCAGGCGTCCGGCGGCGTTGAGTCGTGGTCCGACCGCGAAACCCAGATCACTTGCGTTCAGACGCGCACGGTTGCGTCCGCCGACCGCGATCAAGGCACTGATGCCAGGCTGACATTTACCGGCGCGTATGCGCGCCAGACCCTGGGCCACCAGCCGGCGATTGTTCTGATCGAGCGGCACGACGTCGGCCACGGTGCCGAGCGCAACCAGGTCGAGCAGGCTGGCCAGATTGGGTTCGGCGATGCCGCGCGCACTGAACCAGCCCTGCGCGCGCAAATGCGACCGCAGCGCCGTCATCACGTAGAAGATCACGCCGACACCCGCCAGACACTTACTCGGGAAAGGGTCCTCCGGCAGATTCGGATTGACGATGGCGTCGGCCTGCGGTCGCGTCGCGCCCGGCAGATGATGATCAGTGATCAGCACGCGCATACCGTAGCCGCGCGCGCGCGCTACGCCGTCGATACTCGAGATGCCGTAATCGACCGTGATGATCAAGCTCGGCCGGCGCCCAGCAGCGAGGTCGACGATTTCCGGCGTCAAGCCATAACCGTATTCAAAGCGGTTGGGGACCAGGTACCCGACATCGGGCGCGCCCATGGCACGCAAGGCGCGCAGAGCGAGCGCGGTGCTGGTCGCGCCATCGGCATCGAAATCGCCGACCACGAGGATGTGTCCACCCTCCCCCATGACTTGCGCGATCAAGGTGACGGCGGCGGCGGTGCCGCCCAGTTCATTGGCCGACAGCAAACCTTTCAATGAAGTGTCGAGCAAGCCTGGCGCGGTGATGCCGCGCGCCGCCAGCACGCGCCGTGTGACCGCGTGTAACTCCGCCGGCAGGAACGCATCACCCGGCACCACGCGACGCACAATACGCGGCGGTGCGAGGGCACTCATCGGTGCCGGCCGGGTGTCAATTCGTGACACGCTCATGGTGCCCGCAGCACATTTTGAATTTCTTGCCGCTGCCACAGGGACACAAAGCATTGCGCGGGGTCTTGGGTGCATCCCGCACCGTCGGCGCCGGCGCAGAGAAATCCACTGCGTGGGGATCGGGTCCGTCGGCGCGCTCGGCGCGGAAATGCACATCGATAGCCTGCAACGCCACCATCACGGCATCAAATGCCGCGTCGACGTCCTCGAATTCCTCTTCGATGTCGTCGTCGTCGCCCATGCCGAGCACGTTCAAGGCGGTGAACCACTCCGGCTGTTCTTCCATCAAGGTCGCCCAGGTATCGCGATCGAAAGACGTGCCGAGCAAAAAGCCTGCACACCATTCCGACACGCCCCACTGCGCGCCACGCAGGAAAACCGGCACCAGGGTCGGCGCCTCCTTGGTGATTTCGACGGCCAGGCTGTGATAGTGGCGCTTGATGAAATGGTCGATGCGCGCGTTTTCTTCGGCATCAGCGTACTGCGGTTGCTGTTGCGCGTTCTCCATATCCCAGATGCGCGCCAGCCATACCGCCGGCATGACCAATTGGGGGGAGACCAGCAGCGCCGTCAGATAGCCATCCAGCACGGCCACATCCATCGAGGTCTGCTCAAGCGCTGGGTTCGCCAGAAACTCGTCGAGAACATCGAGTTCGGTATTGCTGAGGGCAACGAAAGTTTCGGGCAAGGCAGTGTGGGTCATGGGCTTTTCCAAGTGCGGACGTCAGCTGCGCGGGCGGCAGGCGCGATTCATACTACAAACAAGATCAAGTTGTCGCCGGGCAGGCGGCTCAAGTTTCGGCGTGCGCGACGCTGCGCGCGCGCAAGGACGCGAGAAACCTACTCGCCCGACGCCATAAGCGCCAACGCGCCGCCGGCGTGAAAGCCAGTTCGACATGGTGACCGTGGATCGCGACATGGGCCAGCCGTCCGCGCCGCAGTGCGCTCAGTGCGGGCGCCAGTATGTCACGCTCGAAACGCGACAGGTCGACCGTCTCAAGTTCGTGATGATCGAGCAGCAACACGTCGCCGGGCCGCTCACGCAGTAGCGCGGCGAGCGCGGCGGGTTCGCGCCGGTATTCAAACCCGGCGTGACGCGCACAGGCGGCCAGCAAGGCGTCGTCGCCCAGGACGGCGCCGCCTAGCACAGTACGTGGCATGGACAGCGACCCTCCCCCCCAGAACCACACGCTATTGATGGGCGCGCGCCCGCTCGCAGCGCGCGCCTGATTGGTGGGTGCCTCGTAGAGCAGCATTTGCGCTTCGGTCATCAGGCGTCGTAAGGCGCCGCTGCGACGCAGGGCGTCGAGACTGTCTTCTACAGTGCGACCGCGCAGCGCGCGCGGCGAAGCCAAGGCCAAGGGCAACGGCGTGGCCAGGCGCACATACCACCGCGTCGGCGCGCTACCGCGTTCAAAGCGCAGCTCACCGTCGGCCAAACCAGCATTGAGATGTGCCAACAGCGCGTCACTTTCGTCGGCGTCAAGACCGACCGCGTCGGCGTCGAACAGGATCACGCGGGTCGGATCGGCGCGTAGATGGACCGGATCGGCGCGCAGCCAGTGCGCGCTATCGACGGCAGCATCGAAATCGAACGCGGCGGTCAGCGCAGCGACACCTGCCCAGCCCTCGATGCCAAACCAATGCACTAAGGCCGTATCGATGTCGGTGAATGCCGAGGGTGTGGCATCGGCCCGCGCCAGCGTCCGCGCAAGGGCCGGGTCAGCGTCGGTCTGCAACAAGCGCGTGACCAGATGGGGCGCGAGGATATCGAGACGCGCGGTCATGGCGGCAGCGGCGTCAGGCGCAAGGCTGGCGTGACTGTTCGGGAGTACGGGCGGCGCGCCGACGCGGGCACGCGCACCTACAGATGATCGAGGATGGCGCGCTTGACGGCGTCGCTCTCGGCCGGGATCTCGATCACAGCGCCGACGCTCTGCTTGATGGCGGTATCGGGATCATTCAAACCATGACCGGTCAGCGTACAGGTCACGATGCTGCCTTCCTTGATGCGGCCCGACTCGATGTCGCGCAAAGCGCCACCGAGTGCGATGGCGGAAGCCGGTTCACAAAAGATGCCTTCCTGCTCGGCGAGCTCGCGCTGCACCGTGAGGATTTCTTCATCGGTCATGCTCTTGAACTCACCGCCCGATTCGCGCGCCGCCGCCCAGGCCAGATGCCAGGACTGCGGATTGCCAATGCGAATCGCGGTGGCAACGGTCTCGGGCAGTTCGATCGGGTGGCCGGCGACGAAGGGCGCCGCGCCGGCCGCCTGGTAACCGAGCATCACTGGGCGGGTAGTGGTGACCGCAGGGTGTTCGAACTTGCAAATGTCATCGCACCAGGCGCAGGCCGCGGTCGCCGGTTTGATGCCGGCATATTCCGAAAAGCCGGTCCAATACGCACTGATATTGCCGGCATTGCCGACCGGAATGCAGTGATAGTCCGGCGCGCGACCGAGCGCGTCGACGATCTCGAAGGCAGCGGTCTTCTGGCCTTGCAGGCGATAGGGATTGATGGAATTGACGATGGTCACCGGCGCGACATCGGCCATCTCTTTGACGATGCGCATACCGTCGTCGAAGTTGCCCTTGATCTGGATAACCACCGCGCCCTGGATCATGGCCTGCGCCAGTTTGCCGAGCGCAATCTTGCCTTGCGGAATCAGCACGAAACAACGGATACCGGCGCGCGCTGCGTAAGCGGCGGCCGAGGCCGAGGTATTGCCGGTCGAGGCACAGATGATGGCCTGCGCGCCCTCGGTCACAGCCTGCGTGACGGCCATGGTCATGCCGCGATCCTTGAACGAACCGGTCGGGTTCAACCCTTCGAACTTGACATAGATCTCAACGCCCCGGCCGAGCTTGCGCGGTAGGTTCTCAAGTTTGATCAGCGGCGTGTCGCCTTCGCACAGGCTCACAATGCGGGTGTCCTCGGTGACCGGCAGACGCTCGCGATAGCGTTCGATCAAGCCCGCATAACGCGCCATCACGCAAATTCCTCCTTCCGAATGCGCGTGATGTTGGCGCCGATGCCGGACAAGCGCGCGATGCGCTCGATGGCGGCGTTCATGGCCGCCTCACCGACCCGGTGAGTGAGGATAATGATCGGCACGGTAGCGTCACCGTCAGCCGCCTCGGGCTGACGGATGGCTTCGATACTGATGCGTAAATCGGCCAGGATGCGGGTGATATCGGCCAGTACGCCCGGCTGATCGACCGCTGACAGGCGCATGTAATAAGCGCTCTCGATGTCGGCCATCGGCAGGATCGGCACTTCAGAAAGGCTATCGGCGCGAAACGCCAGATGCGGCACGCGATTGTTCGGGTCGACGGTCAACGCGCGCACCACGTCGACCAGGTCGGCCACCACCGACGAGGCGGTCGGCTCGGCGCCGGCGCCGGCACCGGATAGCAACATCGGTCCGACCGCGTCACCACGAATGAGAATGCCGTTCATGACGCCGTTGACGTGGGCCAGCATCACCCGGCGCGGCACCAAGGTCGGGTGGACACGCAATTCAATGCCCGCCGGCGCGCGCTTGGCAAAAGCCAGGTGCTTGATGCGATAGCCGAGTGCCTCGGCATAACGCACGTCTTCGAGCGTGATGTCGCGGATGCCTTCGACATGCACCTTGGCGAACTGCAGCGGAATACCGAACGCGATCGAGGCCAGAATGGTCAGCTTGTGCGCGGCATCGACGCCGTCGATGTCAAACGAGGGATCGGCCTCGGCATAACCGAGCGCCTGTGCCTCGGCCAGTACCTCGGCGAAATTCGCGGCGCGATCGCTCATCGCGGTCAGCATGTAATTACAAGTGCCGTTGATAATGCCGGCCAGCCATTCGACGGTATTGCCGGCCAAGGCCTCGCGCAGGGTCTTGATGACCGGAATGCCGCCCGCCACCGCCGCCTCGAAGGCCACCGTCAGGCCCTGGGCCTGGGCACGTGCGAATACTTCGTTGCCATGCAGGGCGATCAGCGCCTTGTTGGCGGTGACCACGTCCTTACCGTTGTCGAGGGCGCGCATGACGAGTTCACGGGCCGGATCGGTGCCGCCGATCAGCTCGACGACTATCTCGATAGTGGGATCGTCGACGACCGAGAACGGATCGGTGGTCAGGCGAATGCCGCCGGTGTCGATCGGCCGTTGCTTGCCGAGGGAGCGCGCCGCAGCCGCCACCACTTCGATATTGCGTCCGGCGCGGCGTGCGATCTCATCGCGGTTGCGCGCCAGCACGTTGAGCGTGCCGCAGCCGACCGTACCCAGACCGAGCACGCCGATTTTGACCGGCGGTAAATGCTCCCGTCGTCGCGCCATGGCTCAGCCCCCGACACCAGCGCCGTTGCGCAG
>JANLSI010000254.1:0-3401 GCA_031362345.1 Pseudomonadota bacterium | reverse complement strand
CGCCTTGCCGGTCGCCCAGGCGCTGGCTACCCGCCAGCCCTGAGCGGCACCGACACCGGGCGTGTTGTGTGCCCGCTAGGCCGGCCCTGCGACTGATCTGCCTTGGTGCGTCCGTGCGATGATGGCGCCCTCAATTATCGAGGACGAAGTACCGCCATGAATCACTCCCTGTACCGCGCCGGTCTGGCCAGCATCCTGTGTGCGCTGCTCGCACATGTTCCCAATGCGTCGGCCGATGCCGGCTTGGACGCGGCGCTGGCCGGCGCGCAGCGTAGCGCCGCCAATCGTGCGCGCGACGTCTATCGTCACCCCGCCGAAACCCTCGCTTTCTTCGGCGTGCAGCCGACCATGACAGTGGTCGAGATCATGCCCGGCGGCGGCTGGTACACCGAGATCCTGGCGCCTTGGCTGCGCGAGAAAGGCAAGCTTTACGCCGCTCATTTCCCCACCGATTCCAGCGCTGACTACCCGAAGAAAGCCATCGCCGCCTTTACTCAGAAGCTGGCCGCCGAACCCGCGGTCTACGACCGCGTAGTGGTGACGCCCTTCATGCCGCCCCAGGTGGTGGACATTGCGCCGCCGGCCTCGGCCGATGTGGTGGTGACTTTCCGCAACGTGCACAACTGGCTGAAGGACGAAGGGGAAGTCGCGGTGTTCAAGGCCGCCTTCGCCGCACTCAAGCCGGGCGGTGTGTTCGGCGTGGTCGAGCATCGCGCCAAACCCGGCACCACGCGCGAGCAGTCGCTGGATTCCGGTTACACCACTGAGCAGCTGGTCATCGACGGCGCGACCTCAGCCGGCTTTGTGCTGGAGGCGAAGAGCGAAATCAATGCCAATCCGCGCGACACCAAGGACTACGCCAAGGGCGTGTGGACCTTGCCGCCGAATTACGCGGCGGGCGAGCAGGACAAGGCTAAATATCAGGTCATCGGCGAAAGTGATCGCATGACCTTGCGCTTCCGCAAACCGGCTAAATAGGCGCACAGCGCCAGCCCATCACCCCGAAGGAGCAGACCATGGCCGCTACGCTAGAAATGGAAAGCACCGAACTGCTGCAACAGTTGATCCGCAATGGCTGTGTCAACGATGGCACGCCGGACTCGGGCGGTGAACGACGTAACGCCGATCTGTTGGCGGATGTACTGACCGGCGCGGGGTTGGAAGTACAACGCTTCACGCCCCATGGCGATCGTACCTCGGTAGTCGCGCGTATCGAGGGCTGGGATCCCAGCGCGCCTAAGGTGTGTTTGATGGGGCATACCGATGTCGTGCCGTTCAACGTCTCCGGCTGGCGCCAAGACCCGCTGGGCGGTGAGTTGATCGATGGCGAAGTGTGGGGCCGGGGCGCGATCGATATGTTGAATCTGACTGCCTCAATGGCGGTGGCGGTGCGCCACCTCGCGCGTACTGGCTTTCGTCCGCGCGGCGATCTGATCTATTTCGGTGTGGCCGACGAAGAGGCGATGGGCACCTGGGGCGCGAAATGGATGTGCGAGCACCACTGGGAAGCCATCGCCTGTGACTATGTGCTGACCGAGATGGGCGGCTGGTCGGTGCATGGTCCGAACGGGCACAAGGTCGGTATCTCGGTCGGCGAAAAGGGCCTCGCCTGGCGGCGTCTGCGTATCAAGGGCACACCGGGCCACGGCTCCATGCCCTTTGGTGCTGACAACGCTCTGGTCAAGGCCGCCGAAGTGATCCGGCGCCTATCGGTCTATCGGCCCCGCGCGCGCATCGACAGCCTCTGGCGCGCCCAGGTCGAAGCGGCGAATCTACCCGATGACATCAAAGCCGCCCTAGTCGATCCCGAACGCATCTGGGCGGCCTGCGAGCACTTGCCGCCGGCCGTGGCCAAACACGTTCACGCCTGCACCCACACCACTTTCTCGCCGAACGTCGGCCATGGCGGCGTGAAGGTCAACGTCATTCCCGATCTGGTGGAGCTCGACATCGATATCCGCACCCTGCCGGGCACCAGCGCCGAAGACGTCAACGATCATCTGCGCGAAGCGCTGGGCGAGGCTTTGTTCGCCGAAGTCGAAGTGCAGGCGGTGATCGATCACGCCGCCACGGTCTCGTCATTGGAGACACCAATGTGGGAGGCGCTGGCGCGCCAGGTGCAGGCGGTCTATCCCGCAGCGGAATTTCTGCCCCAGCTTCTGATCGGCGGCACCGACGCGCGTTTCTTCCGCGATAAAGGCGTGGTCGGCTACGGTACGGGGTTGTTCGAACAAGGTGTGACCTTGGAAGAATTCGCGTCGCGCTTCCATGGCCACAATGAGCGCATCGATACCACCTCGCTCGGCCTGTGCGCCAATCTCTGGACCGGTGTGGTGAAGGACTTGCTCGGCTGAGGCCGACCGACAAGCGCGATAGACAGGAAGCACAGCATGCGTCTCGAAGACGAAAACGAAAGCAGTAACGTCGAAGACCGTCGTGGCGGCGGTGGTGGGCGGCGTGTGGGCGGCTTGGGCATAGGCGCGGTCGCCGTGGCACTGGTGGTGAGCTATTTCACCGGCATCGATCCGCGCACCCTGCTCGGCGTGGCCGAGAACTTCCAGGGCGGCGGCGTCGAACAAGCGAGTCCCATCGATCCCGCTACCGATGCACAGGCCGGCATGAAGGCCGAAATGGCCAAAATCCTGCACAAGACCGAAACCAGCTGGGGCGAGATATTTCAGCAGATGGGCGCACAGTACGAACAACCGGTGCTGGTGTTGTTCCGTGGTCAAACGCCGACCGCCTGCGGCACCGGCCAGGCGGCGATGGGCCCGTTCTATTGCCCGGGGGATCGCAGGGTCTATCTCGACATGGGCTTCTTCGATGAAATGGCCCAACGCTTCAGTGCCGGCGGCGATTTCGCGCGCGCCTATGTCATCGCCCATGAAATCGGTCACCACGTACAAAACCTGCTCGGCATCAGCGAGCAGACCCAGCGCTTACGTCAGCGCATGAGCGAAGTGGAATACAACAAGGTCTCGGTGCGCATCGAACTGCAGGCCGATTGTTTCGCCGGCGTATGGGCCAACCACGCCAATCGCGTCAAACCCTTTCTCGATCCGCAGGATGTCGATGAAGCCCTACGCGCCGCCAATGCCATCGGCGATGACATGCTGCAAAAGCAGGCACGCGGGGTGGTGGTGCCCGACTCCTTCACCCACGGCAGCTCGGCACAGCGCGTGCGCTGGTTCAAAGTGGGCTTCGACAACGGCAGCGTGAAGACCTGCGATACCTTCAAGGCGCGGGAGCTGTGAGCACTCTTGTCTATCGCCTTGTAGGTCCGAATTCATTCGGACATTCCATTCCTATTCCAGAGATCCACCCTCTCTATATCTTCCTGGTCGCCGCACTCGGCAAATTCGCCAGCCGCTGCATCTCCGCCCCCTGCATGAGCATCGGAT
>JANLSI010000246.1:0-9982 GCA_031362345.1 Pseudomonadota bacterium | reverse complement strand
GCCCGAGCACGAGCGCGGTCTGTTCAAGGGCTTTCTCGATGTGGTGCGCGGTGCTTTCCGCTTCACCACTACGGTAGTCGGCCGGCAGCGTGATATACGCGCACGGATCGGTAGCGCCACCATTGGCATCCGCGGCACCGACGTGTGGGGCAAGCACGAGGACGCGCGCGATTTTGTCGTGCTGCTGGAAGGTCGCATCAGTATCGAGCGCGACGGCCAGTCGGTGACGCTCGACCAAGTCCAGAGTCTCTACATGGCGCCTGCCGGCCAGGCGAGTCTGCCGGTTGCAGCGGTCGACCCGGTCGATCTCGCACGCTGGGCGCAGGAGACCGAGCCGCAAGCGGCCGCCGGCCAGCGCGACGCACAGGGGCGTTATCGTTTGATGTTGCCTCTGACAGGGTCGCAAGCGCAGGCGCAGAATTTGCTCGAACGCCTGGCCGTGGCGGGCTATGGCGCGGAGCTTGCCGCCACGCTCCGCGACGGGCGCAGTGGTTGGCGGGTTTCGATCGGCGGCTATACCAATGAAGCCGAGGCCCAGGCTGGCGCCACGACCCTCGCGGCGACGCTCGGAATCGTGCGGCCGTGGCTCAGTCTGGATCTCTGAACAGTCTTGTCTAGTGGCGTTCCGGTCCGGCCATCAGGCGCCGCGTAGCGAGGTGAATGTGGCCGTCCTCGAGCGCGGCGTGAATGGCGTTGTTGACCTCATAGAGGGTCTCGAAATAGCGCTGGGAATTTGCCCAGTAGCGGTAACCGACGACGATCATGTCGTCCTCGAAAGCTTCGATGCCGACCAACGGCGCGGGTGCTGCCAGTCCCCGCGTCTTGTTTGCCACCACTTCGACAATCGCCGCCCGCGCGCGCTCGATGTCGGCCTCGGGGTCGATGCCGATGCGGCCTTCCACCAAGCGTTTGCCGTAGGAATTGCGCAGGATCTCGCCGACGATGTGCTTGTTGGGGATGAAAATGTCCTCGCCGTCTTCGGCCACCACTCGGGTGGTCGACAGATCGATGTGGGACACCACGCCTGCGCATCCCTGCACCGTGATGGTGTCGCCGACCTTGAACATGCGGGTCAGGATGATGATCAGGCCTGCACCGTAATTCGATACCGGCCCCTGGATGGCGAGGCTCGCACCGACGGCGAGACCGCCGAGCGCGGCCACTAGCGGGGTCATGCTGATGCCGAGCTTGCTGAGCGCGATGATCACGAACAGCCCCAGCACCGCGAGCCGCGCGGTGCTGGCGATGAACTGGCGCAGCGTCACGTCGACGTGACGTTTCTCCTGCACGCGCAGCAGTAGACCTGCCAGCCAGTTGGCGACGATGAAGCCGGCCAAGAGAATGATGACCGCGCCTGCGATCTGAAAGGCATAAGTGACCAGAAAATTGACCACCAACTGCCCGACCTGCTGCAAGTTCACCAGTTCCTGCGGCATCGCTTCCCCCTCCCATGTGTGACGGGCCGTGCCCACGGCGAGGCTCCAGAATAGGCAAATTCCCAGCGTCGGTACACCGATGGGCTGCCGGCGCGCCAGGCTTATCAGACGCGCGAGTCGGGCTCCTGCGGTGCTTCGATGTAACGTACCAGGTACAGGCCTTGGGCGATCATGAAAATGAAGGTCAGCGCCGGGCTGCCGAACATATTGAAATTGACCCAGGTCTCTTCGGCGAACTGCGCAGCAACGTACAAATTCAGTACGCCCGACAGGGCGAAATAGCCTATCCAGCTAAAATTCACCAGCCGCCACACACCATCGGGCAGTTGCAGCTGGCCGCCGAGCATGGCGCGGATAAAGTTCTTGCCCAACAGCACTTCGCCGCCGAGCAGGATCAAACCAAATAGCCAGTCGGAGACCGTCGAGCGCCATTTGATAATGGCCGGGTCGTGGAAAATCAGCGTAGCGATGCTCATCACGACCATGATGGCGAGGGTGATCCAGAGAATTTTGTCGACCTTGTGCCGGCACACCACAAGGATGCCGACCTCGGCAAGCGTCGCGAGCATGGCGAGCTGGGTGGCACAGGCCATATCCAGCTGATCGGCCGGCAGCGGCGCGTCCAGTCCGAGCAGGCCGAGCATGACGTTGATGAAGGTATCGGCCAGGTCCGGCCACTGCTTGGCGCCGTAGTAACCGCCGAAAAATACCAATAAGGGAAGAAAATCGAGTAGCGATTTCATGCGCTGTGGGTCAAATCCTTGGCCGTCGCGGCGTGCATTTTATGCACTCAATGGTAAGCGCGAATACGTGACTGCGGTGCAGGCGGCCGTGGGTGAACAAGGTTAAGTATTGTTACGTCGTTGTTACGCGATGACCGTCGACGAGCGATCCGTTTAACCCGCACCCGACCATAGCAGGAATGCCGGTAGAGGGTGTCAAAGCCGTGGCGGGCCCATGGCTCACAGCGCGACGATGCGCACACGGTTGTCGTGGAACGCAGCGCCGCCGGTCGGCGCGCCAGGATCGGCGCCGGTCAGGGCATTGATGCCGACGCCCCCTTCAAAGGCTGCATTCGGCCAGATGCTCTCGGCGACGACTACGCCGGGTTGCAAGCCATCGAAGATTTCGGCGTGCAGCCGCACCTGACCGCGGGTGTTGCTGAGTTCAACCCGCGCGCCATCCGTCACCCCTAAGCGTGTCGCGTCGGCGGAATGGATCATCACGGTCGGCCGTGATTCGCGCCGGCGCGAGGTCGGCGTTTCGGTGAAACTTGAATTGAGGAACTGGCGCGCTGGTGCAGTGACTAGTCGAAACGGCATGTCGGGGGTGGCGTTCTCGATCACGTTCCAGTGATCCGGTAGACGCGGCATGGTGGCTAGTGCACCGGTGGGACCGAAGTCCACCGGGCCCAGCGCCGACCAGTCTGGCGCGAAGTGATAGCGTCGATCAGCGTGGCCGAAACCCTGGATGAAATGGGCCTCGTCGAAACTCGGTTGGGCGTCTATCCAATGGCTGGTTTCCAGCGCGCCGACACTGCCCCAGCCCGATTCACGCAGGGTCCAATCGACGATTTCGCGCGCCGTCAGCTCAAAGCCGCGATGTTCAGCGCCCACCCGCTTGGCCAGTGCGCAGATCACTTCATGATTGGAACGGCATGCACCAGGCGGCTCGACGATGCGGGGCCCGAAGTGGATGTGTTGTTGTCCACCGCTCTGATAAAGGTCGTCGTGCTCAAGGAACATGGTGGCCGGCAGTACGATGTCGGCAACCCGCGCGGTCTCAGTCATGAATTGTTCGTGCACGCAGACGAACAAGTCCGGCCGCGCAAAGCCACGATGCACGGTATTCAGATCAGGCGCGACCGACATCGGATTGGTGTTCTGGATCAGCATGGCCGTGACCGGCGGGCCACCGTTCAAGGCGCGCGCCTCGTTGGTCAACACCGCGCCGATGCGCGACTGATCGAGCAGGCGCACCGACGGATCGCACACATCGAGACCATCGATCAGGGTGCGGTCCCAGTGATAGATGGCGCCATTATTGAATAGCACGCCGCCGCCCTGGTGCTGCCAGGCACCGGTCACGGCCGCAATCGAGGCTGCGGCGTGCATGTTGACCGCACCATTGCGCTGGCGTGCAAAGCCGTAGCCGAGGCGGAAGAAGCTGCGCGGATGGCGGCCGACTAGCTGTGCGAAGGCTTCGATGTCAGCCACTGGTACACCGCAGATGGCCTGTGCCCAGGCCGGTGTACGCGTGGCGAGGTGGGCCTCAAGTTCGCGCGGACTGTCGGTGTATTTGTCGAGATAGTCGCGGTCGGCATAGCCGTCGCGAAACAGTACATGCATCACGCCGCAGGCGAGCGCGCCGTCGGTGCCGGGCTTAACACACAAGAACAGATCGGCCTGTTTGGCGGTCGCATTGCGATAGGTGTCGATCACTACCAGACGCGTACCGCGTTTGTTTCTGGCCGCGACGGCATGGCTCATGACATTGATCTGAGTGGCGGCGGCATTGGTGCCCCAGATCACGATCACATCGGCGTCGCCCATTTCGCGCGGGTCGACACCCGACAGACGACCGGTGCCGGCCACGTAACCATTCCAGGCCAGCGTGGTACAGATGGTGGAATGCTGGCCGGAATAGCCCTTGGCATGGCGCAGGCGATTGATGCCATCACGCATCACCAGGCCCATGGTGCCGGCATAGAAATAGGGCCACACCGCTTACGCACCGTCGCGTTGTTCGGCCGCGAGGAAGGCTGCGGCGACTTCGTCCAGTGCGTCGTCCCAGCTGACGGGCACGAACTCGCCGCTGCCCTTGGCGCCGCGACGCTTCAAGGGGGTGGTGAGGCGGTCGGGATGATGGATGCGTTCGGCGTAGCGCGCGACCTTGCTGCAGATCACGCCAGCGGTGTAGCTGTTGTCACGTGCGCCGCGCACCCGTCCAATGGTATGGGCATCGAGTTTCTCGACCTCCAGCGCGCAGGTCGAAGGACAGTCGTGTGGGCAAGCGCTGTGATGGAATGACATGATGGCTCCCGAGGCCTCGTTAGTGGGCTCAGCGCAAGCGCGTGTGGGAATAATTTCGCACCGACATTGACGCGCGGTCACGTTATCTTAGCAGCCTGGCGTTAATTTTCGCGCCGAACACTCGGGGAGGGTATTGCCATGAAACTCGACGGACCACTGGTCAGCAGCGACTGGCTGGCGGCGCATCTTGCGGACCACAAGCTGCGTATCTTCGACACCACTATCTACCTCAAGCCCAAGCCGAACGGCTTTGGCTATCAGCCCGAGAGCGGCCGAGCACAGTGGCAGGCCGAGCATATTCCCGGCGCGGGCTTTCTCGACGTGTTCGGTGAATTGTCCGACGGCTCAAGCGATATCGCTTTCATGATGCCGCCCGCCGCGCAGTTCGCCGCGACGATGGGCGCCCATGGGGTCGCTGACGACAGCACGGTGGTGCTCTACAACAAGGGCTTCCCGATGTGGGCGACGCGGGTATGGTGGATGCTGCGCTCGATAGGTTTTGACCAAGTCGCAGTATTGAATGGCGGCTACGAAAAATGGCAGAAGGAAGGACGACCGACCAGCGCCGAGGCGCCGCACCACCGAGCCGCTAAACTCACGCCGCGACCGCGCCCCGCAATGTGGGCCGGCAAGGACGCCATGTTGCAGGTAGTGGCGGGGCGCGGCCCGGTCGCGATCAATGCGCTGGCGCCAGCGGTCTACAGTGGCGAGAAAAATCAGTACGGCCGGCCGGGGCACCTGCCCGGTACCTTCAATGTCTATTACGGCGATCTGCTCGATCCGCTCAGCGGCGAATTCCTGCCACCAGAAAAACTGAAGCCCTTGTTCGCCGCCAGCGGCGCGCTCGAAAGCGGACCCGTGATCGCCTACTGCGGTGGCGGTATCTCGGCGACCATGGACGCGCTCGCGTTGCTGATCTGCGGCCAGGATCAGGTCGCGATCTACGACGGTTCGATGTCGGAATGGGTGCGCGACCCGCATCTGCCGCTCAAGCTCGGCTTGGAACCGTGAAGCAGCCACGACTTCGGCCGCGTCGCGCCTATAGCCATCATCAAATCCAATCGGAGAGCGTCTGAAGTGAGTACACAACAGCGGGTCGACTATACCGTCAGCGACAGCATTGCCAACATTGCCATGCAGCGCGCACCGGTCAATGCCATTGACCATCCCATGATCGAGGCCATCCATGCCGCCATGCGTCGCGCCGATCAGGACCCGCAAGTGCGGGTACTGCTGCTAACCAGTGCGCTGGAGGGCATGTTCTGCGGCGGCATGGATCTGAAAATGGTCGCGCGTGGCGATGCGCTCGACCTGCGCAACTTCGTCTATAAGTTCTACATGGAGACCATGGACATCGTGTACCGGCTCACCAAGCCGATTATCGCTGTCGTCAACGGCCCGGCGCGCGGCGCCGGTATGACGCTCGCCATCAACTGCGACATGACGGTGGCGGCGGACGACATCGATCTCGGCTACCCGGAAATCGATGTCGGTGTGATCCCGGCCATCCATTACGCTCATCTGCCGCGCCAGATCAGTCGCAACAAGGCGTTTGAACTACTGTTCTGCGGTACACCCATCGCTGCTCACGAAGCGGCCCAATTGGGCATCATCAATTACGCGGTGCCCCGTGCCGCGCTGATGGACAAGGCGCTGGAATTGGCGCGCGTGCTGGCGGCGAAATCGCCGACCATCATGGCGCTCGGACGTACGTCTTTCATGCGCGCCAACGATCTCGATTACCGGCGTAATGTCGAGAATCAGATCGAGACGCTGTGCAATGTGTTCTCCACCGACGACGGTCGCGAAGGCCTCAACGCCTTCGTCGAAAAGCGTAAACCGCGCTGGTCTGGCCCGTGGCGCACTACACGCCAGGACTGAATGCCAATGTTGATCAGGAACTCTATGCCATGACTGAATCCGTATTGCTCGTCGACAAGGCGGGCGGCCTTGCCGTGCTCACGCTCAATCGTCCGCAACGTTTGAATGCCTTGTCACTGGAACTGCGTCGCGCCTTGTTCGAGACCTTCGTCGCACTGGAAGCCGATCCGCAGACCCGTGTGGTGATTCTGACCGGCGCCGGCCGTGCCTTCAGTGCCGGGCTCGATCTGGAGGAGCTCGGTAATGGCGCCGCGATTCATGGGCGCAAGGAAGTGTGGGCCGATACCGGCGCGGCGGTCCGTTTTTTCAGTGGACCGGTGATTGGCGCCATCAATGGCGCGGCGGTCACCGGCGGTTTCGAAATCGCCTTGGCTTGCGACCTGTTGATCGCATCCACCACAGCGCGCTTCGCCGATACCCACGGCCGTGTCGGCCTGCTCGCCGGCTGGGGCTTGAGCCAGCGTTAATCGCGGGTGATTGGTCTGGCGCGCGCCAAGGAATTGTCCTTGACCGGCAATTTTCTCGATGCCGAGACCGCCGAACGCTGGGGTCTGGTCAATCGGGTAGTGGCACCCGAGGCGCTGCTCAGCACCTGTCGTGAACTGGCCGAGGCGATGTTGAGCGTCGCGCCGGACTTCCTGCCGCGTTACAAGCATGTCATCGACGCCGGCTACCACATGAGCTTGAACGATGGCATGGCCTTCGAGGCTCGTGAGTCGCGCGCCTGGAACGACAGTGTCAGCGCGTCCGCCATCGAATCGCGACGCGAACAGATACTCGCGCGCGGCAAACAGCAGCTGGGTGAGTAAGACTTAGGGCGACGCCGTTATTTCACTGGTCGCCGCCTGATAGGCACGCAACAGTCCGTACAGCATCGCAGCGTTCAGCAAGTGCCAGAGAAAATGGGTGCCGAGCGGCCACTGCGGGCAGAGTGTCAGGTCGACGCTACGCGCGCTCAGCGACACCATGAACAGCAGTGCCGCGATCAGCACATCGCTACGCGCGCGCAGGTGATAGTGCACCACGCCCAGGATCAACAGGGCCAGCGCCGCTGGTCCATAAGCCAGCGAGCCGTTGAGCATCGCCCCAGTACGACTGGCCGCAGCTAGGGCAAGCACGTAGACCAGCAGCCAGGCACCACTCGCGCCCGCCCCCAAGCCGACCACGCGGCGCAGATACAAATGCAGATAGAGCAGTTGCAGAAGCGCGATGGGGATCACGTCGCACAGCTGTGCCAGCGGTGACGCGAGGGTGTGGAACAGCCCGCTGCCGAGACCGATGGCAACCAGCAAAGCGGCGAGCATGCGCAGATCGGCGCGTCGTCCGGCGGCGCGCCAGGCGAGTAGCGCAGCGCCAAGAAAACCCAGGTTAGTGATGGCATTGAGCGGCTCGGCCAGCAGGCCCGGGCCAAGTCGCTCGCAGTACAGATCCAATGGCGGGGGTGCGCTGTTCTTCAGTCAAGCCGGTGCAAGGCGCGGGCTTGCACTATTCCGCGCTCGGCCACACGTCTTCCAGGCTACGCAGTGCGCCGACCGCGTTCGGCCAACCCGCGTAGTGCGCGGCATGGGTGATCATCTCCACCAGCTTGTCGCGCGCAATGCCTAAGCGACGCGCGGCGGCGAAGTGGAAGCGCTGTTCGGGCTCGCGCGCCAGTGCCACCAGAATCGTGCAGGTCACGAGCGAGCGCTCTTCAAGGGCCAGGGCCTCGCCCTGCCACACGTCGCCGAACAGATGTTCCAAGGTGTAGGTGCGGAATTTTGCGGGGAAGCGATCCATGGCCGACGGATTGGTGGTCAATCGTTCGAGCAGGGCGCGACCTTTTGCAGCTTGTTCTTCACTCATCGTCGGGTTCCTCAGCAGTGGACGGACAATGCGCGCGATTATGCAGCGCTAAGGGCAGAATTTAAAATTGCCACCCGGCTGCTGGTGGTGTTGCTAAATTTAAGCACAGCAGCCGGGTGGACGAGGTGATCATTGAGGATCACGGTTGACGCGCAGCTCCGCGGGAGATCACGAAGCGTGCCCGCGGCGCGAGGTGCGTGTTGGAAAGCGGCGAATCAACTCGCTGCGCGATCATGTCCGTGGGCTCATGCGGTGGCTGCGACTAAGTGTCAAGTTGCGTGACCGGTACTAAGGATACGTCAGATGTGAGCGTCGTGCACTACCTGTAGTGGTTCCGAGCACAAACGTCATTCCCGCGTGCCACTCGCCAGCTTGGTCAGATAGCCCGCGAACTCGGGATTCTCTCCGCGTAACAATGTCGGCAAGACCGCGCGGAAATCAGCGCGCTGGCACGCGGTCATGTCGACTTCGTCGCGCACTGGATAGGCCCGTTCGAGCAGCGCTAACAACGTGCTGGAAATGATCAGCATGGGTTTGCGCGGCTCGTCGCTACGTGAGTCTGATAATGGTCGGACAACAGCGGGTCGCAAGCCGGCGGCGCCGTTGAATTCCGTTACCATGCGGGCATGAAATGCGCTGGCCTACGGCAGAGATTGCGACCGTTATTTCGAGTCCTGCCGTGGCTTGCGCTGGTCGCGTCCAGCGCGGCAGGCGCGGCGGGGCCACCCAGTATCGCGGCGGCCGCCGATCTGCGCTACGCGCTCGACGAAGTGGTGGCGGCCTATCAACGCGAGAGCGGCGTCACCGCGCGGATCACCTATGGCTCTTCCGGCAATTTTTTCACGCAGCTGCAACAAGGTGCGCCCTTCGACATCTTCATGTCGGCGGACGAGGCGCTGGTGCACAAGCTGGCGACGCAACAACTGACGCGGGACGCCGGCGAGCTGTACGCCATCGGCCGCATCGTGCTGTTCGTACCGCGCGGTTCGCCGATCATGGTCGATCAGAAGTTCGCCGATGTGCGGCGCGCACTGGATGATGGTCGCTTGAGTAAGTTCGCCATCGCCAATCCTGCCCACGCGCCCTATGGCCGCGCCGCGCGCGAAGCCTTGCAGGCGGCCGGTCTGTGGCAGCGCATGACGCCTCATCTGGTGCTGGGTGAAAACGTCGCGCAGGCCGCGCAATTCGCACGTTCGGGGGCGGCACAGGCCGGCATCTTCGCTTTGTCGCTAGCGCTTGCCCCGCCGTTTGAAGGTGCCGGCTCATACATCTTGATCGATGCCAGCCAGCACCAGCCGCTGCGCCAGCGCATGGTTTTGATGCGCGGCGCAGGGCACGCCGCGACGCGTCTCTATGCTTATCTCAAGTCGCCGCTGGCGCGCGTCGTACTGCGTCGCTACGGCTTCACCTTGCCGGACGAATAAGCGGCGATGGATTGGGACGCGCTGCGCATCTCCGCGATTCTGGCCGCGGCCACCGCCTTACTGCTGGCGCTACCTGGCATTCTGCTGGCGCGTTGGCTGGCCTATTCACAGCGGCCGTGGCGAGCGCTGATCGAGGCGAGCCTGACGGTACCTTTGATTCTGCCGCCGACGGTATTGGGCTTTTATCTGCTTACGGTACTGGGCAATGACGCGCCCTTGGGCGCGCTCTATCAACGAGTGTTCGGCGCATCCTTGGCGTTTTCGTTTTCCGGACTGCTGCTAGCGAGCCTGGTGTTCAATCTGCCCTTCACGGTCATGCCGATGCAACGCGCGTTTGCCGCCATTGCGCCGGAACTGTTGGATGCGG
>JANLSI010000179.1:0-3701 GCA_031362345.1 Pseudomonadota bacterium | reverse complement strand
CGATCGATGCTGTTGCGCGGACGCTTCGCCCGTTTTGGCCGAATGACGGGCTTCACTGAGCGTGCTGCCGGATGCCAGTGGCGACGACGGAGCTACCGTTTGCCCGGCCGGCGGCGTGAGGGCGTTGTCACGCCCGAATTCCTTGTTCTTGATGGCGTTGTGCGGCATCGCGGCAGCGAGCGCCTGCACGGCGGCGGCCTGGCGCGCCATGGCGTCGTCGCCTGTGGACGCGCGCTTCTTGGCAGACCTTGACTTGGGTTCGGGCTTCTTCATTCGGACCGTCATTTGCGTGCAGCGAGCAGTTCGGTCTTACGCGCGGCCATGCGGGCGCCAAGGTCGTCCAAGTCCAGGGACGACTCCTTGACCTTGGGGAACATCTCGTTCTGCTCTTCTTTGACGTGGTGTTTGACGTATTCGGACAGTACTTTGACCTTGGCGTCGTACATCTCGCCATTGGGTTCGATGCCTTCGATCTCAGACAACAAACCCTTGACGCCAGCATGCTCAACGGTGGCTTCGGGCATCAGCAACTTACCCTTTAACACCAGTTTGACGTCGGGATAGAAGATCTCTTCCTCGATCTGGGCATGCACACTGAGCGCGGCGCAGATCTCAGCGACGATCGCTTTCTTGTTGGAGGCCGAACGGGCCGTCTCGTAATCGGCAAACAAGCCACTGACCGCTTTGTGATCGGCGCGCAGCAGGGCGATGGCATCTTGCGTAGCAACATGCGGCTTGTCAGCGACAGCGGGCTTGGTGTTGGTATTGGTCGGCATGGGTAATCTCTATGGTGTGTGATGGGGTGGAAACGGCATCAGTGCACGAAGAGCGCGATCAGAATGATGATCGGGATCGGGATACCGAGGAAAAATAATAAGAGTGAACGCATGGCGACCCCCTGGAGTAAGGCGCTGAATTGAGTGATCAGGCGTCGCGACGGCGACCGCCGAAAGTCGCTGCGAGGCTGGCGAAGAAGGCGCCGACCAACAACGATACGAATAGCCATAACGCGCCGTAAGCGGACGCTTTACGCGCCTGGTCGGCGACTTCCTTAGCGGTAACTTCGGCGTCACGCAGTTTGGCCTGCACCTGTGCGTAGGTAGCGCTCACGCGGCGCTCCGCCTCTTGCTGCGACAAGCCGGTGTGTTGCGCAACGATCTGCCCGACATAGCGGACGTCGTCGGGCGGCAGCGCGTCGGCGCTGCCGACATGCATAAAAATTCGGGTGATTTCGGCCAGCTGTCTACCGGTGCTGCGCGCGGACATTGCGGGCGCCATGGTCGCGTCCGGAAACGTATTGACTGGCGTATTCGCGTCACGCCGAAACAGCGAATCGACGAAGTAAGCCAGTGGTCCACCACCGGCAGAGGATCGGTTGTTGCCCGATCCCGCAGCGTGACCTGCCGCGATGCTTGCCGAGCTGGCCGCCCCGCCTATCACGGTGGCGCCAGCATGAATGCCGCCGCCCAGGATCGAGCCAATCACCGAAGTCAGCAGCCCGGCTGTAACCAGTGAGGCGACGGCCCAGGCCAAGAAGCCATGGGCGGTGTCGCGGAAATAGACTTCGTCGGTATGTACTTCAATCCATTTCGTACGCAGGCGGCCAGCGAGATAGCCACCCATCGCCGAGGCCGTCAGTTGCGTGAATGTCAGCCACACAATGGTGGACATGCCTAAAGTTGTGGCGCTGACGCCTTCGCGATACCACGGCGAGACCGAGGACAGCCCCAGCCCGACACCCAATATAAGCAAGATCAAACCCAGGGACGCGGCGGCAGCAGCGCCGGCGGCGATAGCGCCCCACGACACCGCGCTGGCCGCCGGACGTGAATCATCGGCGTACAGATCATCGAAGCTGCGTCTGCGCGGAAGTTCGTCAACAGATGCCGGGGTGATGGTGGCCATCGGATGTCCTGCGAATGATGTGGTCAGGGAGCGCACCTTAGGTCGGTGGCAATGCAAAATCTGTGCGTTACCACACCAGCGATCTATGCTTGAGATCACCAGCACGGTGCTGGCAGTCGCCCGTCAAAACGACCACAGATCGATCGCGAAAGAAGGGGAAGTTTTTTTGCACGCCGCGGTGGCGAGCGCAGCGTATGAACGCAAGAAGTTGGAGCGTCTGCGCCAACAAGCCTTACGCCGCTTGGTCGCTGCGCATCGATAAATTTCGCCATCGCGCGAATGGCGTTGCGCTACTGAGTCGCCGCGCTGGGTAGCTAACGGCTGACGATACCGCCATCGACTGCGAGGTTCTGGCGCGTCATCCAGGCCGCGTCGGGGCCGACTAGAAAAGCCACCGCAGCGGCGATGTCGCGCCCTTCACCGAGCCGCGCGAGCGGCGTCATGCTGATCAGTTGAGCGGCGCCGTCAGGTTCGCCCTCGGCCAGCACGCTGCGCAACATATCGGTGTCGATGAAGCCTGGCGACACCGCATTGATGGTGATGTTACGCGCCGCCACTTCGCGCGCCGCGACCCGACAGAACTGTTCGACGGCGGCTTTAGCACCGAAATAGCAGGCCCCACCCGGCATGTTCAAGAGCGTGCCTATGGTCGAGATGCAGACGATGCGGCCGCCATCAGCGAGATGGCGTAGCGCTTCCTGCATGCAGAAGAAAGTGCCGCGCGCATTGACCGCATAGGTCGCGTCGAAATCTTCCTCGCTAATGTCGGCGAGCGGCTTGAACACCGCGTAACCGGCGTTGGCGACCAGAATATCGAGCTGGCCATAATGGCGCAGCGCGGTGTCGAACAGGTGGCGAATGGCAGCGCGGGAAGCGATGTCAGCCTGCACAGCGAGCGCCTGGCCACCGGCTTCGATAATCGCATCGACCGTGGTTCGTGCCGCGTCGTGGTTATGCGCGTAATTCACCACCACCGACGCACCGTCCTGGGCGAGACGCAGCGCGATAGCACGCCCGATGCCCCGTGAGGCGCCGGTCACCAGCGCGACCTTGCCATGCAGTTTCGTCATTGCTCGCTCCGCTGTCACGCCACACCGTGTATTACCGTGTCGTGATTGGATGTCGGACGAGTGCTTGAGGCGTCCTGTTTCTTGCTCACCACAGGGGCCATGGGCGCGCGCAGGCGGAGCGTGCACTACGCCACAGAACAGCGCGGCAGCGCACGGTGTGCTACTGCACGCGCAGCATATTGAATTCAAAGCCCTCGGCCACACTGCCGATGAACTGATCGACGAGCCAGTGATCGCCATCCACTGCGGCTCGCACGCCGCCCTTGGCGACGCTGTTCTTGGCACCACGCACCAGCAGGAGATTGCACTTAATGCCGTCGTTGAAGGCCTGGCTAACCGCCTCGAACAGTTCGTTCGTATGGCGGGTGGTCTGCGCGGCGGCGGTCGCGGGCAGCGGCGCGACCAGACGATGATAGATTCCATCGTGATGGCTGTAGCGATTGTTGATCTTGTCGACGTGATCGATCTCGGCGATGAAGACGATGCTTTCTTCGGTGCGGCCCAGCCACGAATGGGGTTCGCGCAGGGTCGCGTTGATCGACTCCATCGCAGCACGTATGCCCGCGATATAAGTCAGGCGTTTGGTAGGTCTTATGGGGGCTCTCCTCGGATCGGGGCGGTGTTGGACACCATTGGACGGTGGATGACTAGCATCGCCGCAGGATGGGATTGCCGCCCCGCAAGACCTCGTCAGGGTGGCGGCCACACCGGGCGCTCCGTCGAGGG
>JANLSI010000113.1:0-4122 GCA_031362345.1 Pseudomonadota bacterium | reverse complement strand
ACGCTTGGCCAGCACGGCTTCGACCCCAAGTTGCTCCGGCGCACCGGCATAGGTGTGGGCGAGCGGGACGTAGGCGGCACGGCCCGGCGTATGGGCAAAGGACACGCCAACCAGGCGTGCCTGCATATAGTCGAGACTGGTAGTTTCGGTGTCGAAGGAAAACAGATCGGCCGCCGCCAACGCGGTGAGCCAGTGGACGAGGCGCGCCATGTCGAGCACGATTTCGTATTCGGCGGCAGCGGCGGGGGGCGCTGGTGGCGCATCGCTTTCAACTTGCCGGCTGCGCAATTCCTTCAGCCAGCTGTTGAATTCGTAGCGCTGGAAGAGCTCGGTCAGACGTTCGTCGTCGGGCGCCACGAGCGTGAGCTGCGCAGGCGCAATACCGGTGTCGATGTCACGCATCACCGTTACCAGCCGTCGCGACAGCGGCAGTTGTTGCAAGGCGCCGCGCAGGTTCTCGCCAACCTTGCCGGTGATTTCGGCGGCATGGGCGATGACTTCGTCGAGAGAGCCATAGACCGACAGCCATTTGCAGGCCGTCTTGGGGCCGACCATCGGCACGCCAGGCACGTTATCAACGCTGTCGCCGACCAGGGTCAGGTAATCGATGATGCGGTTCGGCGCTACGCCGAACTTGGCGCTCACGCCGGCCGCGTCGAGCACGGTGTCGTCCATGGTATTGATCAGCGTGATCTTGTCGTCTACCAGCTGGGCGAGATCCTTATCGCCGGTCGAGATCAACACACTCATGCCGGCTGTGCGGGCCTGCTCGGCGAGCGAGCCAATCACGTCGTCGGCCTCGACACCCGCCAGCTGCAGCAAGGGCATGCCCATCGCTTTGATGATTTCGTGCAGCGGTTCGATCTGCGCGGCAAGTTCGTCTGGCATGGACGGACGATGGGCCTTGTAGGCCGGAAACCATGCGTCGCGATGGGTCGGTCCGCGTGGATCGAACACCACCGCGAAATGCTCAGTCGGGTAGGCATTGCGCAGACGCCGCAACATGGCTATCACACCATGCATCGCGCCGGTCGGCTCACCCTTGGAGTTATTCAGCGCGGGCAGCGCGTGAAAGGCACGGTACAGGTATGACGAACCGTCGACCAGAACGAGCAGCTGGGTCATGAACACTAAACCTCAAGGGGAGCCACATCGTCGCGGGCGATGGCTGCCGTGATTCCATGCGGGTTTCGATGGTATTCTACGCGGGCAATCAAGCGCCAAGGTAAGGCCTGCGAGAAACCCATGAGAGCATCGATCGTCGCACTAATTATCAGCTGTCTGGCGACTCCCCTGGCGACCCTGGCAGCGGACGACAACGAGAAATTCGGCGAGGTCCCGCCACCGCCGCCGGCTGTGACGATACCGGTGCCCGACGAAGACGATGATGCAAGCGGGCAGTCCGGCGGGCCCGCGCCGGAGGTGACCATCGTGCAGCGTAAGGATGCCAAGGTCGAGGAGTACCGCCTCAACGGCCGGCTTTACATGGTCAAAGTCATGCCGTTTATCGGCCCGCCCTATTACTTCGTCGATCGCGATGGGGATGGCTTGATGGAATCGAGGATCAACGGCCGGGGCGCCGAGCCACGCGTGCCGCAGTGGGTGATCCTGAGCTGGTAGGTCGGCGCACTTGAAGTCCATCGCGCCGGCGGTCGGTTCAGTCGCGCAGGCTCCCAAGCCGGCCACGGCGTGTCCGTCTATACCGTAGTCGAGCGTAGCGAGCTCGAATCTTTCCTGGCCGACTACCCGGTCGGCGCACTACGCAATTTCTGCGGCGTCACCGCCGGCATCGAAAATACCAACTATTTCGTTTGCACTGACACCGGCGACTATGTCCTGACCCTGTTCGAATTTACACCTGCCGCGGAATTGCCCTTCTTCCTCGCGCTCATGGCGCACCTCGCCGAACACGACGTGCCCAGCGCTCACCCGGTGGCCGATCGTCGCGGTCGTTTTTTGGGCGAACTCAAGGGGCGGCCAGCGGCATTGGTCGCGCGCCTGCCGGGCGTGAGCGTCGCCCAACCCGGTGTCGAGCATTGCGCGGCGATCGGTCGTGCTATGGCGTACATGCATCTGGCGACGCTGGAGTTCGCGCCACGACGGGATAACGACCGCGGGGCCCTGTGGTGTGCAGCTGTTGTAAGCCTGGTGGCGCCACGACTGGGCGCCGCCGACCGGCGCTTACTGGAGGAGAGCGTCGACGAATCTCGCGAAGATCGCTTTGCCATGTTGCCCGGCGGCGTGATCCATGCCGACCTGTTTCGCGACAACGCTTTGTTCGAGGCCGGCCGCCTGACCGGCATCATCGACTTTTACTATGCGCGCAGCGGCGCGTTTGTCTACGATCTCGCGGTCGCAATGGCTGACTGGTGTTTCGACAATGACAAACGAGTTCTGCAGACGGCCCTGGCCGCAGCGATGCTGGCGGCCTACGCACAAGTGCGACCGCTGTTAAATACCGAGCGCGACGCCTGGATGGGAGCGCTGCGCGCCACCGGTCTGCGATTCTGGTTGTCACGCCTCAAGGATCAGCACTTCCCGCGCGACGGTGTGCTTACCCACATCAAAGACCCAGAGCCCTTTAAGCGCGTCTTGCTACACGGGCGAGGACACTCGCAGGACTTCGAGAAGCTTTGGCCATGAAAACAAAAAGGCCCGGCAGAGCCGGGCCTTTTCGTCACATGAGGGCTGGCCTCAGTTGTTGGTCACGACTAGATCGACACGGCGATTCTTGGCCATGTTTGCCGCCGAATCATTCGGCGCGACCGGCGCGGACTCACCCATGCCAGCGGAAGTCAGACGCGCGGCGTCGATCCCCTTGCTGACCAGGTACACCACCACTGACCTGGCACGCTTGTCCGACAGCGTCATGTTGTAGGCATCGGAACCGCGGCTATCGGTATGACCTTCGACGCGCACCGAAACCCCAACCTGCTGGTTCAGCACCTCGACCGCTTGATCGAGAATGCTGGTCGACTCGGCCTTCAGCTTGGCGCTGTCGGTATCGAAGTTGACACCCTGTAGAGAGAGCAGCGTGGCACCCACTTCGGGGCAGCCTTCGGCATTGACCTTGACACCCGCCGGAGTACCCGGGCACTTGTCGTTCGGGTCGATGACGCCGTCGCCGTCGGAGTCCTTGGGCGCAACGGCGACCGGGGCCGGCGCAGGTGCGGGCGCTACAGCCGGCGCCGGCGCCGATGGCGCTATGGGCGTCTCGCGGCACAGGAAATAGCCGGCAACAGCGCCGAGCGCGGCACCGGCGGCCATCGGGCCCGCGTCATCGCCACCGAAACCGCCTGCCGCGATACCTGCGCCGAGCGTCGCGCCGAGCAGCGGGCAGAGCACAGTTGCAGGTTTGATTTCCTGGTTCGCACAGCCAGCTGCAAGCGCCGCCATGAGCAGAACGAGCGCAATTCGATAATTTTTAGTCATTGCCGATGTCCCTACTTAATACAGTTTGATATTGAGCCGACAGGTACCTGTCGGCTGCTATCCGCCCCGATGGCCGCGCAGCCTTGCGGCTGGCAACGCGATGCAGGCAGCATCGTTGGCGCGTTTCCAGGTGCGCCGCGAACGGCGCCGGTCCTTGCATTTCTCATCATTAGTTTGTTGTAGAAATACGACGGTGAAACGGCAACAGGGATGATAACACAAATTTTGTCGATGCCTAGATCGGCGCCCGTGGCTTTTTCGACTACGGTTTTTATCTTGATAAACAGTGGGTGCGGGCCGAGCGTCGCGTGGTCAACGACGCTTGCTGTGAATATCACGTTGCGTGCACTCTGTGGCCGAAACCAGACGATCGCCGCCGGGACGCTAAGCTGCGCCGGTTTCCAGTGCCTGTAGCAGTTCGCGCCGACGCTCGAGGCGCGAGTCGAACAGGAACTCCTGGGCGAGGGTTTTGGCATGGCGCACGTCGGTGTGGGTGACAATGTGCTTGATCTCCAGCAACGCCGCCGGGTGAATGCTGAACTCCGTCAGCCCGAGGCCGAGCAATAGACGCGTATAGCGGGTGTCGCCCGCCATTTCGCCGCACATCGCGACCGGGATACCGGCGGCGCGGCCAGCTTCGATGGTGGTCGATACCAAGCGCAGCACGCCCGGGTTGAGCGGGTCGTAGAG